>JAYUQE010000588.1:0-18841 GCA_043756905.1 Burkholderiales bacterium
TCGCAAGCGCGCGACGAAGGTGTCCTCTTCGCGAACGCCCTGGCCCTCCGTGAACGAGTCGCCGATCACGACCACGCGCGGCCGCCCAGGATCGCGCGCTGGGATGTCGCCACCGCGACAGAGCTCGGCCGAGTACGCGAACGGAACGGCGAACGGGGTCTGCGAGAACCGCGTGTCGACCTCGTCGCTCGAAAGCGCTAGCGTGGCCGAGGCACGAACGCGCAGCGTAAAGGGCGGTTACGACGTGTTGGGCGCCAACCGCGAGCTGGCCGGCGCCGAAGTGGAACTGGTGGCGCTGGAACACCGCCATGAACGCTTGCGCACGGCCCTGGCCGCCGCGGCGGCTGACCATGATTACGTGCTGATCGACTGCCCGCCGTCGCTCAGCCTGCTCACCCTGAACGGCCTGTGCTGTGCGCAAGGCGTGATCGTGCCGATGCAGTGCGAATACTTTGCGCTCGAAGGGTTGACCGACCTGGTCAACACGATCAAGCAGGTGCATGCCAACCTGAACCGGGACTTGCAGGTCATCGGCCTGTTGCGCGTGATGTTCGACCCGCGCATCACCCTGCAAACGCAGGTGAGCGAGCAGCTCAAGGCCCACTTCGGCGACAAGGTGTTCGACACCGTCATACCGCGCAATGTGCGCCTGGCCGAAGCGCCCAGTTACGGCCAGCCGGGCGTGGTGTTCGACCCGTCGTCAAAGGGGGCGCAGGCGTTTGTGGCCTTTGCCGATGAATTGATTCGCCGCGTGGCGTTGCCGCGGCCATGACGCCCACAGCCTGGCCCGACGTGCTGCTGTCGCGCATCGAAGACGCCAGCCTGAACGCCAGCGCACCGCCCCAGCAACGCTGGGTCGACGGTTGGTTGCTGCGCCTGTCGCCCGGCAAGGCGCAGCGCGCTCGCAGCATCAATGCCGTTGCCGATGGGCATTTGCCGCTGGCCGAACGCCTGGCCCTGTGTCACGCCGAGTTCCAGGCGGCGGGGCTGCCCACGCTGGTGCGGCTGACGCCGTTCTCCAAGCCCGCCGGATTGGATGACTTCCTGGCCCACCTGGGCTACACGCGGCACGACGACAGCCTGGTCATGGCGTGCGGCCGGCTGCCCGACGAAGCGCAACCCTTTCCGCCTTATATTGCGCTGGAAGGCGTTACGAACGAAGCGTATGCTCACATCGTAGGTGAGTTTCGCAGCTCGCCACTGCCAGAACGTCAGGCGCACCGGCAGCGGCTGGAAATGAGCCCGGTGCCGTATCAGGGTTGCGTGCTTCGCCACACCAGCGGTGAAGTCGTGGCCTGCGCCCAAATGACCCTTGAAAGCGGCATGGTCGGCCTGTACGACGTGTTCACCGCCTCAGCATGGCGTGGGCGCGGGTTGTCACGAACCCTGTGCGCTGCGCTGCTGAGCCAAGCGCAAGCGCAAGGCGCCCGGCTTGGTTACCTGCAGGTCGATGCCCTCAATGCGCCGGCGCGCGCGGTATACAGCAAGCTCGGTTTTCGCGACGCGTACCGCTACCACTACCGGCGCCACCCATAGCGGGGCGCCGCAGTGGTAATGGCCAACTAAAGCCCGAGCCCCTCATCCAGCCCCAGGTGCACGTTCATGGCCTGCACCGCAGCGCCGCTGGCGCCCTTTCCCAGGTTGTCCAGCCGCGCCAGCAGCACCGCCTGCGTGCTGCTGGCGTAAACGAAGACATCGACCCGGTTAGTGTCGTTGCAGGCCTGCACATCAAACTCGCCGTTATCCAGTCCTTCGGTGTCTGAAAGCGGCAGCACGCGAATGAAGCGCTCGTCAGCATAGCGATGCGCCAGCGCTTGCCGCAGCATCGCGCCATCGGTGCCCGGCTTGAGTGTGTTCAGGTGCAGCGGCACCATCACGGCCAAACCGTTGTAGAAGTTGCCCACCATGGGCATGAACACGGGGGGCTGCGCCAGGCCCGTGTGCGCCGCCATTTCAGGCAGATGTTTATGGCCCAGGCCCAGGGCGTAGGGCCGCGGTGAGGCCAGCCGCGCATCGCCGCCGGCATTGAAGCGCTCGATCATCTTCTTGCCGCCGCCGGAATACCCGGTGATCGACGTCGCGCTCAATGCCAAGCCCGCGCTCACCAACCCGGCATCGACCAAAGGCCGAAGCAGCAGGATGAAAGCGCTGGCATGACAACCCGGGTTGGCGATGCGGCGCGCGCCGCGCAGGGCCTCGCGCTGGCCCGGCGCAAGTTCAGGCAACCCGAACACCCAGCCCGGCGCGGTGCGGTGTGCGGTGCTGGCATCGATCAGGCAGGTGCGAGGGTTGTTGACCATCGCCGCGGCCTCACGCGCCGCCACATCGGGCAGGCACAGAAAGGCCACGTCCGCAGCATTCAACAAACGTTCGCGTTCACCGGCGTCCTTGCGCAACGCGGGGCTGATTTGCAGCAACTCCACATCACCGCGGCGCGCCAGGTACTCGTGGATTCGCAGCCCCGTGGTGCCTTCTTGCCCGTCAACGAAAACCTTGAATGCCATGCGCCCGCCCTGCTGATGAAACGAATACGAGACGCACAGCATACGGCACGAGGCACGAGGCTGCCGCCCCGTCAGACACAATCCCCCGCCATGGTCACCAAGAAACCCAAGGGCCTGGGCATGGGCCTGGAAGCGCTGCTCGGCCCCAGGGCCAGCGAGCCCGCCGCCGGCAGCACCCAGCAACCCGGCAGCCTGCCGCTGACGCAGTTGCACACCGGCCGCTACCAGCCGCGCACGCACATGGATGAAGGCTCGTTGAACGAGCTGGCCGAGAGCATCAAGGCCCAGGGCGTGATGCAGCCCGTGCTGGTGCGGCCCCTGCCTGGCGCCACGCCGGCCTATGAAATCATCGCCGGCGAACGCCGCGTTCGCGCTGCACGCCTGGCCGGCCTGTCCGAAGTGCCGGTGCTGGTGCGTGAAGTGCCAGACCAGGCCGCCGCCGTGATGGCGCTGATTGAAAACATCCAGCGCGAAGACCTCAACCCGCTTGAAGAAGCGCAAGGCCTGCAGCGCCTGGTGACGGAATTCAAACTGACCCATGAACAGGCCGCACAGGCCGTGGGCCGTTCGCGCAGCGCCGCCAGCAACCTGCTGCGCCTGCTCAACCTGGCCACACCGGTGCAGCAAATGCTGATGGCCGGTGACATTGAAATGGGTCATGCGCGCGCGCTGCTGTCGCTCGACGCGGCGCAGCAGATCCTGCATGCCACGCAGATCGCCGCGCAAAAGCTTTCGGTGCGCGAGGCCGAAAAGCTCGTCGCCAAAGCCTTGAACAACGGCCGCCAGGCACCGTTGCTGCGGATGAAGAAAGACAAGCCGCGCGACCTGGTGCGGCTGGAAGAACAGCTCGCCGACACGCTGGCCGCGGCGGTTGAAATTCGCGTTCATCGCACCACCAAGCGTGGCCAGCAGGGCGAGATCGCCATCGCCTTCAGCACGCTCGACGAGCTCAACGGGTTGCTCGACAAACTGGGCGCGCGCGAACGCTGAAGCCTTGCCCCTGCTCAAGGCATGCAGCGGCTTGGCCCTGCTCCCGCATGCCGCTGCCATCGCAGACCCTGCCCATGCCACGGGCTTGAGTCAACCCGGGCACACCGTTTGCCGTTCATGGCAAAACGAACTGCGCCGCCTTCGTACGATTCTTCGGCCCTTCGCGGCACGCTCACTTGAAGGAAGCTTCGTTTACGGCAACAAGTGGGGCACACGCCCTTTGCAACGGAAAGCTCTGATGACGCCCTGGCCGGACGTCACCAGATCTTCCCCGAACCTCGCTGCGGCAACCCCGTGCCGCACCGAGGTGGAACCCCGTGCAAGGAGCCCCGCATGGACATCACCAGCAGTTTCGCCGCCCGCTTCGACCGCACCCGCGAAGAAGAAATGTCCGTCGAGGACTACCTTCAAGAGTGCAAACGAGACCCCCTGGCCTATGCCACCGCCGCCGAGCGCATGCTCAAGGCCATCGGCACGCCGCAAACCGTCGACACGCGCAGCGACCCGCGCTTGAGCCGCTTGTTCGCCAACAAGGTGATCAAGGTCTACCCGGCGTTTGCCGAGTTTTACGGCATGGAAGACGCCATCGAACAGGTGGTCTCGTACTTCCGCCACGCCGCGCAAGGCCTGGAAGAGAAGAAACAGATCCTGTATTTGCTGGGCCCCGTGGGCGGCGGCAAGAGTTCGATTGCCGAGCGCCTCAAGCAACTGATGCAGCACGTCCCGTTCTACGCCATCAAGGGCTCGCCGGTGAACGAGTCACCGCTGGGTTTGTTCGATGTGGTGGAAGACGGCCAGATCCTTGAAACCGAGTACGGCATTCCGCAGCGCTACATCAACCGAATCATGAGCCCGTGGGCGGTGAAGCGGCTTGAAGAGTTCGGTGGCGACATCCGCAAGTTCAAGGTCGTCAAGCGCTTCCCCAACCTGTTGCGCCAAGTGGGCATTGCCAAGACCGAGCCGGGCGACGAGAACAACCAGGACATCTCATCGCTGGTGGGCAAGGTTGACATCCGCAAGCTCGAAACCTTCTCGCAAGACGACCCCGACGCCTACAGCTTCAGCGGCGGCCTGTGTCTGGCCAACCAGGGCCTGCTTGAATTTGTTGAAATGTTCAAGGCGCCGATCAAGGTGTTGCACCCCTTGCTCACCGCCACGCAAGAAGGCAATTTCAAGGGCACCGAGGGCTTTGGTGCGATCCCGTTCGACGGTGTCGTGCTGGCGCACAGCAACGAAAGCGAATGGAAGGCGTTTCGCAACAACAAGAACAACGAAGCGTTCCTCGACCGCATCTACATCGTCAAGGTGCCGTATTGCCTGCGCGTGAGCGAAGAGGTGAAGATCTACGAAAAGCTGATCCGGGGTTCGTCGCTGGCGCAGGCCAAGTGCGCCCCCGGCACGCTGAAGATGATGAGCCAGTTTGCGGTGCTCACGCGGCTGAAGGAGCCGGAAAACTCGTCGCTGTATTCGAAGATGCAGGTCTATGACGGCGAGAACCTGAAAGACACCGACCCGCGCGCCAAGAGCTACCAGGAATACCGCGACTACGCAGGAGTCGATGAAGGCATGAGCGGCATCTCCACGCGCTTTGCCTACAAGATCATCTCCAAGGTTTTCAACTTCGACACCACCGAAGTCGCCGCCAACCCGGTGCACCTGATGTACGTGCTGGAGCAACAAATCCAGCGCGAGCAACTGCCTGGCGAGCTGGAGCAGAAGTACACCGCGTTCATCAAGGAACACCTCTCGCCGCGTTACGCTGAATTCATCGGCAAGGAAATTCAAACGGCTTACCTGGAAAGTTACAGCGAATACGGCCAGAACATCTTCGACCGTTACGTCACCTACGCTGACTACTGGATTCAAGACAACGAGTACCGCGACACCGACACCGGTGAAGTCTTCGACCGCTCGGCGCTGAACGGTGAGCTGGAAAAGATCGAAAAGCCCGCCGGCATTTCCAACCCAAAAGACTTCCGCAACGAGATCGTCAACTTCGTGCTGCGCGCGCGCGCCAACCATGCCGGCAACAACCCGCTGTGGACGAGCTATGAAAAGCTGCGCACGGTGATCGAGAAAAAGATGTTCTCCAACACCGAAGAGTTGCTGCCGGTGATCAGCTTCAACGCCAAGGCCAGCGCCGACGAAGCCAAGAAGCATGAAGACTTCGTGACGCGCATGGTGGCCAAGGGCTACACGGCCAAGCAGGTGCGATTGTTGTGCGAGTGGTATCTGCGCGTACGCAAATCGAGCTGAGCAGCCATGCACGCGATCATTGATCGTCGCCTGGCCGGCCGCCACAAATCGGTTGGCAACCGCGAGCGCTTCCTGCGCCGCTACAAGGAGCAGGTGCGCGAGGCCGTCAAGCGCGCGATCGATGGCCGCGGCATCCGCGACATCGAACGCGGCGAGGAAGTGCGCATCCCGAAGAAAGACCTCAACGAGCCCGTGTTCAGCCATGGCCCCGGTGGCCAGCGCGAAACCGTGCACCCCGGCAACCAGGAATACGTGCGCGGCGACACCATTGAACGCCCCAAGGGCGGCCGTGGCCAAGGCGGCGGCAAGGGCCAGGCCAGCGACAGTGGCGAGGGCGAAGACGACTTCACCTTCGCGCTGAGCAAGGAAGAGTTCATGCAAGTCTTCTTTGAAGACCTGGCCTTGCCCAACCTTGCGCGCACACAACTGGCCGAAGTGCCCGAGTGGAAGATCCAACGCGCCGGTTTTTCCAACGATGGCACGCCCAACAACCTGCATGTGGTGCGCTCGATGCGCGGCGCCATCGGCCGGCGCATCGCCGTGGGTTCGGGCAGCAAGAACGAATTGCGCGAGTGCGAGGAACGGCTGGCATTGCTGCTGGCGGCCCCCAGCACCATGCAGGCGCTTCATGCCAGCGACATTGCCGAGTTGCACCTGCGCATCGCCGCGCTGCGCGCGCGGCTGGGCCGCATCCCCTACATCGACCCGTTCGACCTGCGCTACCGCAACCATGTGCGCGTGCCCGTGCCCAGCGCCAAGGCGGTGATGTTCTGCCTGATGGATGTGTCAGGCTCGATGGACGAGCAGCGCAAGGAACTGAGCAAGCGCTTTTTCATCCTGCTTTACTTGTTCCTCACCCGTCACTACGAGAAGATCGAACTGGTCTTCATCCGCCACCACACCCAGGCCCAGGAGGTCGATGAACAAAACTTCTTCCACGCCCGCGAAACCGGCGGCACGGTGGTCAGCAGTGCGCTCGAACTGATGGAGCAGATCGTGCGCACGCGTTACCCGGCGGGCGAATGGAACATCTACGGCGCCCAGGCCAGCGACGGCGACAACTGGCACCACGACAGCGGCCGCTGCCGCCAGCTGCTGGATGAAAAGCTGCTGCCGCTGTGCCGCTACTACGCTTATGTGCAGGTGGCCGAAGAAGAGCAGAACCTGTGGGAGGAATACAGCCAGCTCACAGAAGGCCACCGCAACTTCGCCATGCGCAAGGCCACGCAGGCCGCGCAGATCTACCCGGTGTTCCGTGATTTCTTCAAGAAGCAGGGCGCGCAAGCGGCCTGACCACGCGCATGAACCTGGCCACCAACAAGCCCCCGATCGCGCCCCTGCTCGCACCCCGCACGCGGCCCGAACGCGCCTCGGCACCGCTGCCCGGGCCCAGCGACTGGAGCTTCGAGCTGGTGGAGCAATACCACCGCGCGATCCGCGAAACGGCTGAACGCTTCGGCCTGGACACCTACCCCAATCAGTTGGAGATCATCACCGCCGAGCAGATGATGGACGCCTACGCCAGCGTGGGCATGCCGGTGACCTATCGACACTGGAGTTATGGCAAGGAGTTCATCGCCACCGAAAAGAACTACCGCCGCGGCCACATGGGCCTGGCGTACGAAATCGTCATCAACTCCAACCCCTGCATCAGCTACCTGATGGAGGAAAACTCCCTGGCCATGCAGGCGCTGGTGATTGCCCACGCCGCCTACGGCCACAACAGCTTTTTCAAGGGCAACTACCTGTTTCGCATGTGGACGGATGCGGGCTCGATCATCGACTACCTGGTCTACGCCAAGAACTACGTCAGCCACTGCGAGGAAAAGCATGGGCTCGAAGTGGTAGAGGGTTTTCTCGATTCATGCCACGCGCTGCAAAACCATGGCGTCGACCGTTACCGCCGCCCCAGCCGCAAGAGCCTGGCGCAAGAGCTGAGCGAGGCGCGCGAGCGCGAAGCCTATGCCCAGCAGCAGGTGAACGACATGTGGCGCACCCTGCCGCGCAAGGCCGAGAAGGCCGAAGCCGCCAACGCGGCCAAGCGCTTCCCCGAAGAGCCGCAAGAGAACCTGCTGTACTTCATTGAAAAAAACGCACCGCTGCTCGAACCGTGGCAACGCGAAGTCGTCCGCATCGTGCGCAAGATCGCGCAGTACTTCTACCCGCAGCGGCAGACCCAGGTCATGAACGAAGGCTGGGCCACGTTCTGGCACCACCACCTGCTGAACACGATGTACGACGACGGCCTGCTGACCGACGGCGTGATGATCGAATTCCTGAAGTCGCACACCAATGTGGTCTACCAGCCGCCGGTGGGCCACCGCGCCTACAGCGGCATCAACCCGTATGCGCTGGGCTTTGCGATGTACAGCGACATCAAGCGCGTGTGCGAACACCCGACTGAAGAGGACAAACGCTGGTTCCCTGAACTCGCCGGTTCGCCCTGGCTGCCGGCCTTCGACCATGCCATGCGCAACTTCAAGGACGAGAGCTTCGTCGGCCAGTACCTGAGCCCGCGGCTGATGCGCGAGATGCGGCTGTTCTCCATCCTCGACGATGAAACGCGCAGCGAACTCGAAGTCGCCGCCATCCACGACGACAGCGGCTACCGCCAGGTGCGCGAAGCCCTGGCCCGGCAGTACGACCTGAGCGCGCGGGAGCCCAACATCCAGGTCTACAACGTCAACCTGCGCGGCGACCGCTCGCTCACCTTGCGCCACTTCCAGCACCAGAACCGGCCGCTCACAGACGCCGCGCAAGAAGTGCTCAAGCATGTGGCCAGGCTGTGGGGCTTTGGCGTGCAGTTGGAAAGCGTGAACGCCGGCGGCGACGTGACGCGCACCTGGAGCGTGGCGGCCAGCGCAGATTGAAAGCGCGGCCGCGGCTGCGTGCGCGCAGCCGGCGGCCACTGCCCTGCACCTAACGCCCGCGTGCAGCGGGTGCGCGCATCCCCTAGGTTGCTGCCCGCGCAGCGCCCGAACGGGCTGGCATTGCGCCGGCTTGGCTCACACAATTCATCGTCAACGATGCACGATGAAAAGAGGGCAGCATGGGCCAGATGTCGAACCGCACCGGGCATGACGACGACCCGCGCCGCCGGCTGCTGGTGGATCTGCTGGCCGCCGGCGCGCTGTGGGCGCTGCTGCCGCAGCGCCTGGCGCTGGCCCAGTCGTTGCTGGGCAAGCGCCCGGGCAAGCTGCCGCCGCAGCAATCGGTGTATGACGTCAGGGGCCAAGTCAGCGTCAACAACCAGCCGGTCAGCGAAAACACCCGCATCGCCCTGGGCGACACGCTGCGCACCGGCCGCGACAGCGAGATCATTTTCGTGGTCGGCAGCACGGCCATGCTGATGCGCCAGAGCAGCGAACTGGCACTGATCGGCACGCCGAAAACAGCGGCGGCCGCGGCGGTGTCGAACCTGAAGCTGGTGGGGGGCAAGGTGCTCACCGTTTACGCCCCTGGCCGGCACGAGATTCAAACGCCCCAGGCCAACATGCGGTTGCGTGGCACGGGCGCCTACATCGAGGCCGATGCGCAGCAGACCTACTTCTGCACCTGCTACGGCGTGGCCGAAGTCACCGCCGTTGACGACCCCGACAGCAAGGAACTGGTGGCCGCGAGCTACCACGACAAGCCGCTGTACATCGTGGCCGGCCGGGCCAAGCCGGGCAAGGCCATTCGCCGCGCGCCGTTCATCAACCACACTGATCAAGAGCTGGCGCTGATCGAAGCGCTGGTCGGGCGCAAGCCGCCGTTCATCCATGGCAGCGGCGTGTACCAGGGGCCGGCGTCGCCTTCGGGCGACTACGGCCGGTGACGCATGGCAGCTACAACGGCGCGCCGTTCAAGATCCAGTTCAGGAACAGGTCGTACTTCGCGCGCGCGGCGTCACCGGGCAGAAAGCCAAGATCAAAGCCGTCGCGCGCATTGCCACCATGGTGCCGGCCGGCCGGTTTTTCCAGCAACGAACTGGCCGCCACATCGCTGAAGTTGATGCGGCTGAGCAGGTCGGCGCGCAAGCCCGTCGCGCTGGGGTTGTCGAAGTACACCGGCGTGGCCGTGCCACTGCCGTCACGGTGGCACGACACGCAACCGCCGTCTGGGCTGGCTGCTTCCAGCGCCGCGCGGATGTGGGCCAGGCGGATGTCGGCGGGCGCCGGTGTCAGGCCGGCATCGACCACCACGGTCATGCTGGCGGGCTCGCTGTCCCGGCCCGAACGGCTGGCCACCAGGCGCAGCACGTAGCGGCCATCGGCATTCACCGTGAGCGTGGGGCGCATTGAGCGCGTATCGCTGAAGCTGGCGCTGGCCCCGGCGGGCGTTGACACCACGCTCCACAAGACGCTGTCGGCGTACAGGCTGGCCTGTGCCGTCAGCGCCACGCTGCGCGCCTTGACCACCCGGCCGGGCCCGGGGTCGGCGATCGGGCGGCCCGGTGCCAGCGGCGCGCCGTTGGCATCGCGGGCCACACGCACGCCGCGCGCCTCAAGAAACGTGGCCAGCACCTGCGGCGCGGTGGACGCAAAAAAGGCGTCGTAGTTGAGCTTCGAAAGCGGCATCGTGCCGCGTTCAAAAACATGCGTCTTGATGCGCTCGGCGTAACCTTCGAACTTGCTCAAAGTGTTGAAGTCGATGTCGTGTTGCTCGCCTGTGCCGCGCAGCAAGTGGCATGAACGGCAGGTCTTGGCGACCACCTCCTGGTACAGCGTGGCCTGGCCGCGGGTAACCCACTCATCGGGCAGGTAAGTGTCCTGGTACTGCGCATTCGGCAAGGTGTTGCCGCCATAGGCGTTGTAGATCAACGCCGCGGCCGTGCCGGGCCAATCGCCGGCCGTGGCCAGTGTCCGGCTGCAACCCATGCCCGGCGGCGTGGCCGGGTCGGCCGCTGCGCGCGGGTAGCTGCACAGCACCAACAGGTTCAGCCGCTTCAGCGCTGCCTCTTGTTCGGCCCGGGTGAAGCCCGGCACGTCGCTGAAGCCGAAGCTGTGCACCTCGAAGGGGTGCAAACGCCCCTGCACATCGCCGCGGTGGTTCGAGGCCGTGTTGCGCACCTGGTTAAACAGCGGCGCGCTGCCGGCAGCATCGAGCACCAGGCCATCGCCGCGCCCGCCGTGGCAAGTGGCGCACACGCCAGGCAGCGCCTTTTGGCCGCGGCCGTCGAGGTCGACCGTGAGCTCGCGCTGGCCGCTGCGCGGGTTGAAGTTGTAGAACTTGGCGAAGCCCGCGCCACCCAGTGGCCCGGGGCTGACTTCAATGGCATTGATGCCCACCATCCAGCGCTCGTCGCGCAGCACTGCGGCGCGCAGGCTCAAGGCCGGGTCGCCATAGTCGCCGCCCGGGTTGACGAGGTAGTTCTCGACCATGAAGGCAAGGCTGCCGTCGGCGTTGCGCCGCCCGGTCACGCGCCGGCCATAGCCCAGATCGCGCAGATCGGCAAAGACGGCGCTTTGCTGTTCGCCCGCGCCGCTGTCAAAGCCATTGAGCCGCCTCCAGTCGGCGAGCGTGGCTTTGCTGTTGGCCGGGTCGATGGCCGCGTAGTAGGCCTGCGCATACGCCAGCGAATCGATTTCGCTGCCAAAGCCCGCCCCGCCTTGCGCATTGGGAAAGAGCAAAAAGCGGTCGGCGCCACTGGGCTGTGAAACGGCCGCGGCGGCTGGGTCGCGGTCAGCCAAGCCGCCAGCCCCACCGCCGCAAGCGGCCAGCAGCAGCACGGCCGCGGCCACACCCAGGCCGCGCGCCATGGCCCGGTGCGGGCGGCGCAAGTGTGAACACATGTTCATGACATCGTCCTCGTGCATGAGTTCGGGGCGTTCAAAAAGCCGTGTTCAGTAGCGCACCTGGTAAGCCAGCCGCCATTGCTGGGCCCGGTACTGCGCGCGCTGCGCGCCGATGAACGCGGCCTGCTGGCGCGGCAGCGACTGGGCCTGCGTCCACGACAGATCGAGCCCGTTGTCGGGCCCCAGGCGCCAGCCCAGCCCCAGGCGCGCCACCCGCGTGCGGGCCTCAAACCGATAGCTCAACAGGCCGCGGCTGGCGAAAGCGTCATCGGGCGCGAAGACTTCAGCCAGGTCGAGGTTGTCCAGCGACGAGCGGCCGGTGGACACCACATCGCCCTGGCGCCATTCCAGCCCGGCGTAAAGCACGGCATCGGGGCTGAGCCGGTAGTCGGCGTTGGCACGCAGCGAATTGTCTGCACCATCAAACACCCGGCTGCGTGCGGCGCGCACGCTGTGGGCCAGCGTGGCACCCAGGCCGATGCGGTCGGTCAGCGGCGCACGCACGGTGGCACCCACAGCCAGACGCGCGCCGTCGCGCTGGGCCGAGAGGTGGTTGTCCAGCGCCAGGCGGGCGAACACGCCATAGGTGGGTGCGAGGAACTCGCCCGACGCGCGGTAGTTCAGCTCGGCGCCGAACTCGGCCAGCGCCCGGCTCAGGCTGCTGAATTCGCGCGCCGCCTCCAGCCCCAGCGTGGCGCGGTAGGTGGCCTGCGTTGTGGCGCTCAGCGGCCGGCGCACGTCGCGGCTCACGCTCAGGCGCAGCAACTCATCGGCCAGCCGGTCGGGCACGTCCTTGGCGCGGGTGATGTTGTCGTCGAAGGTCTGGCTGACCTCGAACTGTAAGGGCTGCGTGCGCATTCGCGTGTCGGCGCGCTCTTGCACCGCCCCCGGCACGCCGGTGCCGCCCAAGGCCTGCTCCAGGCGCAGCATCCAGCCCTGGCTGCGCGCCGCGCCGTGGCCGCTGGCCTGGGCGGTGTAGTCCAGCCCCAAGCGCAGGCCGCCGTGCGACAGGAAGTCCAGCCCCAGGCCGAGCAGCAGGTTGTGGCGGTCCACGCCTTGCGCCTGCACGCTGTACAGCGTGGCCGCGGCATCGTCGGCATAGTTCAGGCGGGCCGCTGAGTCAGCGCGCAGTTCGCGCTGGTATTCGATGCGCAGCCGCGGCGTGGCCACGCCCCAGCGCGTGGCGTGCGCCGATTCAGCGCGCAAGCCCGCGGCAACGCGGCGCGTGGGCAACTGCTGTTCAAGGTAGTTCAGCGCATAGCTGCCGGCGCCGGTCTCGCTGGCCGCGTCGAGCTTGTCGCGGCCCAGATCCAGCCGCAAGTAGGGCGCCAGCAGCAGGCGTTGCAAGCGCCGCTCATAGGCCGTGGCCAGCGAGCCGAACCATTGGCTGCCGCGGCGCTGCAGCAAGGCCACATCGTCGATCGGCTCGACCGGACGCTGGCCACTGAAGTGCAGCCGGCCGCGGCCGATCAAGGCGTCGACATGCCAGCGCGGCGCGGCTTGCAGGCTGGCGTACAGCGACACGCTCTGGGCACGCGCACGGCTGCGGGTGCCGTCGTTGCCAATGTCGCTGCGTTCCAGGCCATGGCCCAGCGCCACGCCGGCCAGCAGGCTGGCGCCGAAGCGGCGGTCCAGGCCCAGGGTCAGGCCATCGCTGTCGAACGCCATGCCGGCCTGCTGCGCCGTGGCCTTGCGCTGGCCGAGTTGCACGCCGCCGGCCAGCCACACGCCCGCGACGCCGCGCCCGCCGGGCAGGCCGCCGCCGGCCAAACGTTCCACATCAGCCACATCCAGCGTGGCGCCTTGGGCCAGGCGCGCCAGGGCCAGCAGCGGCTGCACGTCGCTGCCGCCGGGCGCCAGGCTGGGCAGCCACTGTGGCAAGGCCGCCAGGGCCGCGGCGGTGTGGCTGCCTGTAAGGGGGGCGGCTTCGGATATTGGCCGCATGGCGTCAGGCCAGGTTGACGGCCAGGTTGACGGCCAGGCTGTAGGTTCCGCTGGCAGCGGCGTGGCCAGTGGGCCTTGAATCGCGGCGGCGGCGGCCGCCGGGGACGCCCCGCCCTGGCCGCGCAGGCTTTCCAGGCGGCGCTGGATGTTGAACTGCTGGGCGCCGGCAAAGCGCCGCGCGGCCGCCGCCTGTGCGCCAAGCAAACCGGTGACGCCGGCGTTGCTGGCCGGGTCCGGCCGGCCCACCACCTGCACGCTGACCGTGGCCGGCGCCGAGGCGCCCACCGGGTTGAAGGCGATGACGCTGAACGCGTCGGGCCCGAAGTAGTCGT
The DNA here is from genome assembly GCA_043756905.1 of Burkholderiales bacterium. Classification (GTDB taxonomy): domain Bacteria; phylum Pseudomonadota; class Gammaproteobacteria; order Burkholderiales; family Burkholderiaceae_C; genus Rubrivivax. The sequence goes on from JAYUQE010000588.1 coordinate 13,804, forward strand.
GCCGGGGCGTGTAGATCACCTGGGTGCCCGAAACCACAACCGCGCCATGCGCCGGCGCCGCGGTGACGTTCACTCCGCTGACCTTGAAGCCCACGATGCGTGCGCCCAGGTCGATCACGGCGGCCGTGTTCAGCCGCACGGTCAACGCCGCCGCGCTCACGGTGGGCGGGGCGCAGGCGATGCGCAGCGTGGTGCTCGCCAGACCTTGGCCGATGTCGTTCTTCGCTGACAAGACCAATGCGACGTCGCCGAACACCTGCGGCGTGCCGCTGATGGCGCCGCTGTTGGCATCGATGCTCAGGCCGGCGGGCAGCGGCGCGGCCGCGTAGCTGCCTGCCGTGATGGGCGGGCGGCTGGCCAGAACCTGCGCGGCGAAGGGCTGGCCGCAGGTGGCGTTCAGTGCCGCCGGGTTGGTGGTAACGGCAGGCGGCAGCGCGTTGCCGATGTTGACGGTGACGCGGCCCGAGGCCGTGCGCGGTGCGTTGCCGGGGCCGTTGCTGACGCTGTAGTCAAAGCCGCCCTGGGCCGCCACCACCTGCGGCGTGAAGACAATGTCGTAGCGGTAACTGGCTGCCGTGGCATCGGCCGGCACGGCAACCACGCTCACGCTGCCCCGGCTGGCGCCCGAGACCGTGACCAGGTCGTTGGCCGGCACGCCGGCGCCCAACAAGGGGTAGACGTTGATCGTGATCGGGGTGCCGGGTGTCGTGGCATGGGTGGCGTTGCCCGCCGTCGGGGCCACGAAGGTGCCGATGTACAGCGCCAGGCTGAGCAAATCGTCGGCGCTGAGCGCGCCCACGCTGCCGCCTTCCTTGTAGCGGCTGTTCATCGTGGCCACGTTGACGACGGCGGCGCTGATCGCGGCCGCGCTGTTGGCGCCATTCAGGATCTTGCTGGCGTTGCCGGCAATGTCGGCGTGGCATGTCGCGCACGCCTTGCTGGTGAACAAGCCACTGCCCGTGGCCACCGACACACCTGCCGCAGCCGGCACCGGCACCAGCCAACCTGCCAGCGCCAGCAACCAGCCCAAACACCTGGCTTGATGTGACAAGCTGCCTCGGCCCAGATCGCGCTTCATCATCGCCTCCACCATGTTGCCCGCCAGATTGGCCGTCATGCCGGGCGGCCTACTTGCGCGCACGCCAGCGCGCGGCCTCGGCCGGCCGCCCGAGCTGGGTCAAGCATTGCGCGTAGTCTTCAACCAGGCCAGCCCAGGCTTCTCCTTGAGGGCTGCCACGCGCTTCGTAAACCCCGATGGCGCGGCGCAACAAGGGTTCGGCCTGGTCGGCTTGCCGCAGGTACAGGTGGGCCAGCGCCAGTCGATGCGCCACCACGGCGATGCGCTGTTCGTCGCTGCCACTGGCTTGCCCAAAGATTTCCAGCGCCTCGCGATACAGCGGCACGGCGGCGTCGACGCGGCCAGCCTGGTGGTGGGCCTGGGCCAGGTTGCTCAGGGTCACGGCCAGGTCGGGGTGGTCACTGCCAAGGTGCTCGCGCTGCGCCGCCGCCGCGCGGCTGTAGTGATCAACCGCCTTGTCCAGCGCCCCTTGGCGAAAGAACAGCGCGCCAAGGTTGACCAGGCTTTGCGCCACGTCAGGGTGTTGCGGCGGCAGCGCGTTGCGGCGCAGGGTCAAGGCGTCTTGCAGGGACGCGGCGGCCTCATCGTCACGGTCGGTCTCGAACAGATAGGCGCCCAGGTTGTTCAGCGCGGTGGCGGTGTCGGGGTGAGCGGGGCCGTCGAGCCGTCGCGTGGATTCCAGGGCTTCGCGCAGCAGGCTCTCAATGCGCGCGCGCATCTCCGGGCTGTCAGGGCCGCTGCGTTTGAGCACCAACGCCAGGTTGCCTTCAATGGCGGCGACGAGCCGCTCGTCGGGTTTGCCGCCTTGCATTTGCAGCAGCAGCGCTTCCTCGTAGAGGCTGCGCGCGTCGTCAGCACGCCCCTGGTGCTTGCGCAGCAGGGCCAGGTTGTTGAGGCTTTGCGCCAGGCCCGTGGCATCGGTCAATGCCGCCTGGCGGTTGGCTTGCACGGCAGCTTCCAAATAGGGCTGCGCCTTGGCCAACTGCCCCATCTGCAAGGCGGCCAGACCGGCAGCGCTGACATAGGCCTGGTCTTGCGGCAGCAGCCGCGCGGCCTGGGCGAAACGGTCGAGCGCGCTGCGGTAATTGACCTCGGTGCGCGCCAACTCGCCCAGCGCGTAGGCCGCGTGGGCGGCCTCGGCAGCGGGGCCGGGTTGGTCAGCCACCTGCGCCAACAAGGCCCGGGCTGGCGCGGTGTCGTTGGCGCGCAAGGCCAGTTGGGCTTGCTGTTGCGCGGCCGCGGGCACGCCACTGCCCAGCGCGCGCAAGGCACGGTCAAGTTGCCCCAGTGCGGCGCTGCGCTCGGCCGCGGCCGCCGGCGCATCGGCGCGCTTGCGTTGCAGTTCGGCGAGTTCGCGGCCCAGGGCATCGCGCAGCGCCCATTCCTGTGGGGCGGTGCGGGCCAGTTGGGCCAGGATTTCCTGATGGCGTTGGTCCAACGATTTGAGCGCCTGCTCGCTGGTGACCGGAATGCCTGGGCTGGTCAGCTCATTGACCACCCAGCCCGCGCCCGCCAGCACCAGGCCCGCTGAAGCGGCAACTGCGACCGCGTGGCGCCGCAACGTTGCGCGCGCGCGGCGCCACAGCCGGCCCGCCTGCGACAGGGCGCCGCGGCAGCACAGCGCTTCAATCGAATCGATCAGGCGCTGCGCATCGAACGCAAACCTCGACTCGCTGATCTCGGCCGCGTTGCGTTGCACCAGGGGCGCAATGTCGGCTGGCAGGTCGCTGTGCGCGGGCACTTTGGCGCCGTCGATCATGGCCGGGATGACCAGTTTGCCCAGGCGCAGCGCCGTGGCGATTTCGAGCTTGACGAAGTCGCCCGCTTCATCGAGCCGGCGCCGGCCCGTGGGCGTGGTGGCCACCACCCACTGCCGGCCGATCACCGCCACCAGCGCATCGCAGCGCATGATGTGGCTGTCGATCACCGCGGCAAACTGCTCTCCGGGGACGATGTCATCCAGGTCGCGGAAGATGTTGCGGGCCCCGAAGTACACGCCCAGGCATTCCGACAAACGCCCTGTGCTGGCCGCGCTGTCTTCGCGTCGATAGCTGATGAACACCTTGGGCATGACGAACCGTGCGGGGCATTGTTGCCCCCTGGCCCACCGCGCCCATCCCTAGCATGGCTGCACGCAAACCGCCCGTTGCACAGGGCGGCGGCGCGGTTGGCGCTACAGGTTGAACACCTTGCCCGGGTTCATGATGTTGTGCGGGTCCAGCGCACGCTTGATGCTGCGCATCATGTCCACCGCAGCGCTGCCGGCTTCATCCACCAGGTAGGCCATCTTGTGCAGGCCGATGCCGTGTTCGCCGGTGCAGGTGCCTTGCAGGCGCAGGGCGCGGCGCACCATCTGCACGTTCAGCCGTTCAACCTTGGCGCGTTCTTCGGCGTCGTTCGGGTCTAACAGGTAGCTCAGGTGGAAGTTGCCGTCGCCCACATGGCCAACGATCCAATAGGGAATGCCGGCGGCCTCGGCCTCGGCCACCGATTCATTGATGCTCTCGGCCAGGTTGGAAATCGGCACGCAGGTGTCGGTGCTCTGGCAGCGGCACCCCGGCCGCGTTTGCAGCGCGGCAAAGTAGGCCTGGTGGCGCGCCTTCCACAGCTTGGTTCGCTCTTCGGGGCTGCTGGCGTATTCGAACGCCGTGCCGCCGTGTTCATGCGCCACGTCTTGCACCGTGGCGGCCTGCTCTTTCACACTGGCCGGGGTGCCGTGGAATTCCATCAGCAACATCGGCGCCTCGGGCAGCGTGAGCTGTGAATGGCGGTTGACGGCGCGAATGGCGTTGGCGTCGAGCAGCTCGCAGCGCGCGATGGGCACGCCCAGTTGAATCACCTGGATCGTTGCCCGCACCGCGGCGTCCACGCTCGGAAAGGTGCACATCGCCGCACTCACTGCCTCGGGCAAGGGGTACAGCTTGAGGGTGATTTCGGTGATCACGCCCAGCGTGCCTTCGCTGCCCACGAACAAGCGCGTCAGGTCGTAGCCGGCGCTGCTCTTTTTGGCTCTTGTGCCGGTGCGCACCGCTTCGCTGCCTTGCGTCGCGTGGGCAGTAACGACTTCAAGCGCCAGCACGTTTTCGCGCATGGTGCCGTAGCGCACGGCGTTGGTGCCGCTGGCCCGGGTGGCCGTCATGCCGCCGATCGACGCATCAGCGCCGGGGTCGATGGGAAAGAACAGCCCGGTGTCCTTGATCTCGCGGTTGAGCTGCTCGCGCGTCACGCCGGGCTGCACCGTCACCGTCAGGTCTTCGGCGTTCACCCGCAGCAGCTTGTTCATGCGGCTCACGTCCACACTCACCCCACCTTGCACGGCCAGCAGGTGGCCTTCAAGCGACGAGCCCACGCCGAAGGCGATCACCGGCACGCGGTGGGTGTTGGCCAGTGCCACCACGGCGACCACGTCTGCGGTGCTTTCACAGAACACCACGGCATCGGGCGGCGTGGTGGCATACACCGATTCGTCGCGGCCGTGTTGCTCACACACGGCCTGGGCGGTCGAGCAGCGTTCGCCGAAGTGGGTGCGCAAGGCGCTCAGCATGGCCGCGGGCGGGGCGCGCCGGTGGCTGGCAAGCAAGGTGGCGGTGGGCAGCGGGGCATTCATGGTGACTCCTCGGTGGGCTGGGCGGTGAATTCTAGGAGCGCCCTGTGACCACGCCGGCCTCAAGCACACCTCAAGCGCGCCGGCCAACGGCCGATAGTGCAAGACGAAGCAGCGAAGTTCGCAGATGAACCCTGAACGCAGAAACCTGTACCGCATCCTGCATGTGCAACCCGAGGCGCCGGCAGAAATCATCAAGGCCAGCTACCGCACCTTGATGAGTTCGCTGCGCATGCACCCCGACCTGGGCGGTGATGCGCGCCAGGCTGCGCTCATCAACGCTGCCTATGACGTGCTGGGCGACGCCGCCCGGCGCCGCGAGTACGACCGCTCGCGTGCCGCCGCCGCCCCACGCC
>JAYUQE010000589.1:0-2465 GCA_043756905.1 Burkholderiales bacterium
GCAACGATCATGCTTTGCAGCAGGTTGCGCGGGCGCTCGCGCAGCGCGGGTTCGCGCTCGAGCTCGGCGCGCGCCAGGGCCACGAAGCGGGCGATCTCGGTCTTGATCACCGCCACGCTGGCATCCAGCATGCGGTCTTGCCGGGTCTTGAACCAGCGCCAGGTGGGCAGCAGGCTGAAGGCGCGGCGGAAGATGGCGGGCAGCACTTTGTCCAGGTGCTGCTGGATCACGTCTTCACCGGCCTCCAGGGTGTTGATGTCCTGCCCCAGCGCCAGGCCGGCGATGGTGTCCACCGTGTAGCGCATCAGCTCGGGTTGCAAGTGCAGATCCTGGCCGGCGTTGGCCGCACGCAGCCAGCGGTTTTGCAGCCGCTGTGCCACCTTCAGCAGTTGCGGAAAGTATTCGCGAATGTGGCCCGGCGCAAAGCTGGCCATCACCATGCGCCTCTGCGCAGCCCAAGCCGCACCCTCGGCATTGAACAGGCCTTGAGGCAGGCCCATTTCGATGCTGAGGGTCTTGGTGGTGGGGTTGCGCCGCCAGCCTTCGGGCCGATCACGCAGGGCCTGCGCCAGCAGCTCATGGTCGGCCACCACGAGCATGGACACGCCCGGGAAGCGCATGCGGAACAACTTGCCGTGCTGGCGCGCCCAGGCCTCCACGTTCTGGTGCACGCGCGAGCGCTTGAGCTGCAAGGCATTGCCCAGAACCGGCCAGCCGCGCGGGCAGGGCAGGTCTTTCAGGCGGCGCAGGGCAGTGGCGGGTGTTGTCATGTGGAGTGGGCGGTTAGTGGGCGGCAAGTGGGGTGACGCTGCTGCGCGGAGGCGGGGGCGGGTTGTGCTGAGGCGGCAGCCGCGGCGCACGCACCTCGAAGCGCAGTTCTTGCACCAATTGGCCCTGCGCGCCGAGCAGCTTCAAGCTGTGGCGCCCGGGTTGCGCGGCCCATGCCAGGCGCGCACCGCTGCCCAAGCGCTGTCCGTTCAAGACCCAGGTGCCGCTCTCGCCAGTGAACACGATGCGCTGCACGGCAGCGGGCATGTCGGGGTCCAGCGCATAGACGCTGCCCGGGCGCGGGCTGGTGATGGCGATGGGCGCGGTGGCCGTGGCTTCGTTTGCGGCAGCAGGCCGCCAGGTGCCGGCCATGAACAGCTCATCGCGCGTCGGTTCGCGCGCGTTGGCGATGTGCACGCGCTGGCGCTGCACGCCCGCGGGCAAGGCGCTGGCACGCGAGGGCTGGTGTTGATGCAAGTGCCGCACCAAGGCCTGCCAGATGGGTGCGGCGCCGCTGACGCCGCTCACGTTATGCATCGGCGCGCCATCGGCATTGCCCACCCACACGCCCACCGTGTAGCGCTCGGTGTAGCCGATGCACCAGTTGTCGCGCATGTCTTTCGAGGTGCCGGTCTTGACTGCCGCGTAGCCGCTGCTGGCCAGCACGCTATCGAGGCCAAAGCTCATGGCCCGCGCGTTGTTGTCGGCCAGGATGTCGCTGGTCAAGGCCACCGCGGCGGCATCGGCCACGCGCCGGCCTGTCGATGCACCCGGCGCAGCACCCACCGGCGCATGGCGCCCGCCGTTGGCCAGGCCGCGGTAGGCGTTGGTCAGGTCCAGCAGCGTCACTTCGGCTCCGCCCAGGGCCAGCGCCTGGCCGTAGTGGGCGGCGGGTTGTGCCAGCTTCAGGCCGTGGGCGTTCAGGCGCTCGTGCACCGCGTCCATGCCCAGCAGCCCGGCCACGCGCACGGCCGGCACGTTCAGGCTGGCACCCAGCGCGGCGCGCGCGCTGACCCAGCCCTTGAACTGGCGGTCATAGTTTTGCGGCAGATACAGCCCGGCGCTGGTGGCCACCTGCGCGGGCGAATCGTCGAGCAGGCTGGCCGGGGTGATGAGCCGCTGCTCGAAGGCCAAGGTGTAGATGAAGGGCTTGAGCGTGGAGCCGGGCAGGCGGCGCGCGAGCGCGCCATCGACCGCGGCGGCGTCACTCAACTCGCCGCTGGAGCCCACCCAGGCCAGCACCTCGCCGCTGGCGTTGTCGAGCACCAGCACCGCGCCGTCTTGCACATTGCGCCCGGCCAGTTCGCTCAGGTGCTGCTGCAAGGCGCGGGCGGCCACGCGCTGGGTGGTGGCGTCGAGCGTGGTCCTTTCAGACTGGACTGACTTGGCTAGCCAATGCCGGGCGAAGTGTGGCGCCAGCGCCGGGCCGAGCAAGGGCCCGGGCCGGCGCGCCAGGGCGTTGGCGGTGAAGGTGGGCACGCCTGTGCACTCGCGTGTCTGAGCGCGCAGCACGGCGCAGGCGCGCTGCGCCACGCTGTCGGCGCCGGCATTGGGCGCGCGCACCAAAGCGGCGATGACGGCGGCCTCTTGCGCATCCAACCCGCTGGCATGCTTGCCGAACAGGGTTTGCGCCAGCGCGTTCACGCCCACCAACTCGCCGCGCAGCGGCACCTGGTTCAGGTAGGCCTCCAGGATCT
>JAYUQE010000590.1:0-6433 GCA_043756905.1 Burkholderiales bacterium
GGCAGGTCGATTTCGCGTGCCAGGCCCATCTGCGCCAAGGCCTGCTCCAGCGAGCGTGCCAGCGCCGCAGCGCTCTGGCGGTTGCCGGCCAGGCGCTGCTGCCAGGCCAGGTTGTCGCGCGCACTGAGTTCGTCTTTCAGCGCCGGCAGGTGGCCCAGGTACAGCAATTCGCGGGCAAAGGCCTCGCGCTCGCGGCGCACCGGCTGGCCGCGCCATCGCACCTCGCCCGCGCTGGGCAGGGCCAGCCCGGCCAGCAGGCGCAGCAGGCTGGTCTTGCCGCTGCCGTTGGCGCCCTGCACGTGCAGCAACTGGCCGGCGGCGGCCTGGAACGACAGCCTGCGAAACAGGCGCCGCTCGCCGCGGATGCAGGCCAGGTCATGGGCTTCGAGCATCTCAGTGGCGCCCGGCCGCCCGAAGCCGCTGAGCGCCCCCTCGGGGGGCTGAGCGCGGACACAAACCAGTCCCTGCGGACTGGTTTGTGCCTGCGAAGGCCGGGCGGCATGCTTGCCGCTCGGCAGGAGCGAAGCGACGTGGGGGCGGTTTCATCCTGATATGCCGGTGGGTCGTGAACGGCGGCGGATGGTAGTTCAGCCCGTGGCACGGAACCGCTGGGCTACAGTGCCGGCCTTCGATCTGCGGAGGGTTCACTTTGACAGCGTGGTTCTGGTTCCTCGTCGCCGCCTTATTGGCGCTTGGCCTGGCCGTGCTGTTGCCCCCGCTGCTGCGCGCACGCCCGCGCTCAGCCGCCTTGAGCAGCGCCGGCGTGAGCCTGGCCGTGTTGCGCGACCAGGCCCGTGAAGCCCGCGCTGACCTCGCCGCGGGTCTGATCAGCGCCGAGCGCTTTGCCGAACTGAACACCGAGCTTGAGCAGCGCACGCTCGAAGACACGGCCGCCGTGGCGCAGCAGGGCGCGGTGGCGGCGCCGGCGCGCCGCACGGCCATCTTCCTGGCCCTGGCCTTGCCGCTGTGCAGCGTGCTCACCTACCTGGCGCTGGGCCAGCCCGGCGCCTTGCAGCCCGCCAGCGCCGCCGCACCGAGCGAGCAGGAGCAAGCCGCCATGGCCGTGCAGATGGAACAGGCCATTGCGCAGCTCGCCGCCAAACTGAGGGCTCAACCGGACAACGCCGAAGGCTGGCGCATGCTCGGCCGTTCGCACGCGGTGATGAGCCAGCACGAGCAGGCGGCGGCGGCCTACCGCCAGGCCGCCGCGTTGCTGCCGCGGGATGCTGGCGTGCTGGCCGACCTGGCCGATTCACTGGCCATGGTGCAAGGCGCCAAGCTCAGCGGCGAACCCAGCCGGCTGATCCAGCAGGCCTTGGCGCTCGACCCCCAGCACGCCAAGGCCCTGGCCCTGGCCGGCAGCGCGGCGTTCGAAGCCAGCGCCTTTGCGCAAGCGCGGGCCCATTGGGAACGCTTGCTGCCCCTGGTGCCGGCGGACTCTGAAACCGCCCAGGCCTTGCGCGGCAGCATTGCGCAAGCGCGCAGCAAAGAAGGTAGCGCACCCAGCGCGGTCACGGCGCCGGCCACGGCAACATCGGCCACACCGGCCACACCGGCCGCCGCTGCGGGCGCCAGCGTGGCCGGCAGCGTGAGCCTGGCGCCGGCCTTGGCGGCCAAGGTGAAGCCCGGTGACACGCTGTTCATCTTCGCCCGCGCCGCCGCAGGCCCGCGCATGCCCCTGGCGATTCTGAAACACCAGGCCAACGAGTTGCCGCTGAGCTTCAAGCTGGATGACAGCATGGCCATGCAGCCGCAGATGAAGCTGTCGGCCTTTGCCAGCGTGGTGATCACCGCACGCATCTCGTCAAGCGGCGGCGCCACACCCCAAACCGGCGACTTGATGGGACAAAGCGCCGCCGTGGCACCGGGGGCGCAAGGCGTGCAGGTCGTCATCGACCAGATCCTGCCGTAGCCGGCCGTTCGGCCGGGCGCCCGTATGAGTCTGTCGGGCTCCTAGAATTCCCGGGTCGGTGCGCAAGCGCCGGCAGCGTTCTCAGGGCGGGGTGAAAGTCCCCACCGGCGGTATCTGCACGCGAGTGCAGGAGCCCGCGAGCGCCTGTTGCCGCGCTGGTGGCAGCAGGGTCAGCAGACCTGGTGCGACGCCAGGGCCGACGGTCACAGTCCGGATGAAAGAGCAACGCGAGGCGTGGCGGCGTGGTCGCGTGAGCGGGCGCGCCGCCGCGCCGCTGCGCGCCCTGATTCAGTGCCACCCATTCCTGCGAGGTGTTTCATGAATCAGTTGTCTACTCAAGCTCCCCCCGACCCGGCGCCGCGCATTGCGTTGGTGTGCTCGGCCTGGCACCGCGAGATCGTGGCGCGGCTGCGCGAATCATTGCTGCATGAACTCCGGCGCTGCGGCCACCCGGGCCACGCCGTTGAATGCTTCGAGGTGCCCGGCGCGTTCGAGATCCCGCTGCATGCGCAGCGCCTGGCGCGCAGCGGGCGCTTCCAGGCGGTGGTGGCCGCCGGGCTGGTGGTCAACGGCGGCATCTACCGGCACGAGTTCGTGGCCGGCGCGGTGATCGACGCGCTGATGCGAGTGCAGCTCGACAGCGGTGTGCCGGTGTTCTCGGCGGTGCTCACACCGCGCGACTTTCACGAGCACGAAGACCACGCCGCCTTCTTTGCCGCGCACTTCGTGAAGAAGGGGGTTGAGGTGGCACAGGCCTGCCTGCGCACCCTGGCCAGCCTGCGCCAGCTTGATCAGGCCGGCTGCGCAAGCCAAGCATTTCACGCTTCGCCGCGGGCTGAGGTGGCGCCGGCGTACATGGGCGTCAACACCGCGCCCTAAAGTGCCGAAGCATGCCCACAGTGGCAGCAAGCTTCGGAGCAACGATGACCAGGTTGAGTGGGGTGGCGAGCGGCGTGGCCTCGGTGGCGCTGGCACTGGGCGCCCAGGCCACCGTCGTGCGCGAACTCTACGACCCCGATGCGGGCCGCGTCGCGGCAACGCAGCTCGCGCTGGACTACTTGACCACCGACGCGCAAGCCGGCACCGATGCACCGGCTTTTGTGGCCAACTCAACCCGCAATGCTGTGCTGCCGCTGCCCGGTGCGGCCGGGCCCAGCTTTGCCAGCCATGCCAGCGCCGACCCGGTGGCGCGCGTGATGGCTGGCGACGACGCCCTGCGAGCGCAACCCACGCCCGCCGCTGCCATGCTGAGCACCGAAGCCGCCTTGTCAGCCCAGGCGCCAGGCGTAGACACAGCGGTCGCGCTGCCCACCGAGGATTCAGGCTCCTATGGCTTGATGGCCTTGGCTGTGGCTGCTGCGGCCATGCTGGCCGGCATCGTTGGGGCGGCGGGTGCGGCCCGCCTGGCGCGGTTGCGGCGGCGCTGAAACGGCCGCTGGCAACGCGGCGCCTACAACAGCGCTACAGCCTTGATCTGCGCAAACAGCGCATCGCCCACTTGCAGCCGCAACGCATCGCAACTCATGCGGGTGATGCGCGCCAGCAGCACCGGCGCGGGCGGTGCCTGCGCGAGCGCCGGCCCGAATGCCAGGCGCAGCATGACCGTTCGGTGGTCGCCGTTGATTTCCAGCAGCCGCACCGGCAACACGTTCAACACACTGCTGGCCACCGGCGCCTGGCGCGCCACGCTCACGTCGCGCGCCAGCACGCGGGCGCGCACCGGCTCGCCCACGGCCGCCGGCGTGCTGCCCAGCCACAACCGGCCCGGCCCCACATCGACACAAGTCAGGCCGTAGGCGCCCGCCTGCTCGGCCACGCGGGCATGCAGCACCACGCCGGCGTCGTCACCCTGGTTGACGCCCAGATCCAGGCGCTGCAACACGCTGTGCAAAGGTCCCTGCGCTTCGACCCGGCCATCGCGCAGCAGCACCAGGTGGTCGGCCAGCCGGGCCACCTCGTCCATGGCATGGGTGACGTAAATGATGGGCAGTTGCGCCTGCCGCTGCAGCCGCTCCAGGAAGGGCAAGATCTCGGCCTTGCGCGGCGCGTCCAGCGCGGCCAGTGGTTCATCCAGCAACAACAGGCGCGGCGCGGTGGCCAGGGCACGGCCAATGGCCACACGCTGGCGTTCGCCGCCAGACAGCCCGCCCACCCGGCGCGCCAGCAGAGGGCCCAGGCCGAGCAAGTCAAGCAAAGGCTCCAGCGGCTGCGCGCGGGCCGCCGGGCCGGCGCGGCGGCGGCCATAGTCGAGGTTGGCGCGCACATCGAGGTGGGCAAATAAAGGCGCGTCCTGGATCACGTAGCCCAGCTCACGCTGATGCGGCGCGCGCCAGATGCCCTGGGCATCGTCTTGCCAGACTTCGCTGCCCAGGGCCACCCGGCCCGCCGCGCGCTCCAGGCCGGCCAAGGCGCGCAGCAACGTGGTCTTGCCGCACCCCGACGGGCCAAAAATGGCGCTGACGCCGCTGGCCGGCAACGCCAGGTCAAGCTCCAGCGCAAAGCCCGGGCGGCTCAAGCGCAGGCGCGCTTCGATCACCGCCGCCCCCCGGCGGCAAGCGGCCGGCGCTGCGTGGCGTACAGCGCGGCCAACACCAGTACCGCGAAGACCACCAGGGCCGCGGCCAGGCGGTGGGCCGCGGCGGTGTCGCCGGCCTCAACGTGTTCATACACCGCCACCGACAGCACCCGCGTGCTGCCCGGGATGTTGCCGCCGATCATCAACACCACGCCGAATTCGCCCACGGTGTGGGCAAAGCCGAGCACGCCGGCGGTGAGCAAGCCCGGCCGGGCCAGCGGCAAGGCGATGCTGAAAAAGCGGTCGAGCGGGCTGGCACGCAGCGTGGCCGCGGCTTCGAAGGTGGCTTCAGGGATGGCCTCAAAGGCCTGCTGCAATGGCTGCACCACGAAGGGCAGCGAATAAATGATGGAGGCCACCACCAGCCCGCCAAACGTGAACGGCAGGCGTTGCAAGCCCAGCGCCGCCATGGCCTGCCCCACCGCGCCATTCGGCCCGAGCAGCAGGAGCAGGTAAAACCCGATCACGCTGGGCGGCAGCACCAGCGGCATGGCCACCAGCGCGGTGGCCAGCGGTTTAACGGCTGACTGCGTGCGCGCCAGCCACCAGGCCAGCGGCGTGCCCAGCAGCAGGAGCAACAGCGTCACCACGCTGGCCAGTTCGGCCGTCAGGCGAATCGCGCTCCAATCTGCAGCGGTCATTGGAAGTCCCTTCGCGCTGCGCGCTGCGGGATGAGCGCTTGGGGGCGGCCCGGCGCGCTCATTGGGCAACCTTCGTGCTGCGCACTACGGTATTCGCCTTGGGAACGGCCCGGCGGCTCATTTCAAGTACCCGTGCGCCAGGATCACGGCGCGCGCCGGTGCACTGGCCAGGTACTGCATGAAGGCCTGGGCGGCGGCGGAATGTTCGCCGGCCTTCAACAAAACGGCTTGCTGGCGGATGGGGGCGTGCAGGTTCGCCGGCACCAACCACACCGAGCCGCGCACCAGCCGGCCGCCTTGCAGCACCTGCGCGGCAGCCACGAAGCCCAGTTCAGCGTTGCCGCTGGCCACGTAGGCCAGCGCCTGGCCCACGCTTTCGGCCATCACCAGGCGGCCGGCCCAGGCCTGCTCCAGGCCGCGGGCACGCAAGACTTCCATCGCCGCCAGGCCATACGGCGCCAGCCGCGGGTTGGCGATGGCCAGGTGCTTGATGACCGGGCTGGCCAGCACCGCCCCGTGCATATCCACCAGGCCGGGTTGCGCACTCCACAAGGCCAACTGGCCTTGGGCGTAGGTGAAGCGGCTGGCGGCCACGGCATGGCCGCTTTGCACCAGGCGCAGTGGTGTGTGCTCATCGGCAGCGAGTAACACCTCGAAAGGTGCGCCGGCCACGACTTGCGCGTGCAGCCGCCCGGTGGGCCCCGCGGCGGCTTTCACCCGGTGGCCACTGGCCGCTTCAAAACCCCGCGCCAACTCGGCCAGCGTGGGGCTGAAATTGCTGGCCACGGCCACCAGGACTTCTGCTGCGTGCGCTGGCAGCATTGCCAAGGCCGCCAACAGGGCGGCAAGCGCTACAGCGCGCAACCGGCGTCCACTGCAAGCATCGGTTTGAGCGCCACCGGCTCGGGCACCAGGTAGCCATAGCGCACGGCCGTGAGTTCGGCCAGGATGCTGACGGCAATTTCCGGCGGCGTGCGCGCGCCATTCTTCAGGCCCACCGGGCCGTGCAGGCGGTCGAGCTGCGCTGGCGTCAGGCCGAAGTGTTCCGCCAGGCGTTCGCGCCGCTTGGCCTGGTTCACGCGCGAGCCGATGGCGCCAACATAAAACGCCGGGCTGTGCAGGGCTTCCATCAGGGCCAGGTCGTCGAGCTTGGGGTCGTGCGTCAGGGCAATGATCGCGGTGTGGCCGTCGGGCTTGAGCTCGTTCACCACATCGTCGGGCATGCCGCGCAGCAGGCAAGCACCCGGCACCTCGAAGCCGGTGGCGTATTCCTCGCGCGGGTCGCACACCAGCACCTGGTAGCCC
>JAYUQE010000591.1:0-6423 GCA_043756905.1 Burkholderiales bacterium
ATGCTCTACCGCGGCTTGAGCGGCGCCCTCGTCACCGGCCCCACGGTGGTGATGGGCGACAGCGAAGGGCAGGTGCATTTCCTCGATCGCAGCAATGGCGAACCCTTGCTGCGCCTGGCCACCGACGGCTCTGCCGTGGTCGGCAACCCGGTGCTGGCGGCCAACCAGGTGTTGGTCGTCACGCGCAAGGGCGGGGTGTTTGCGTTCCGCCTTGATTGACGTGAGCCGCGTGGTGCGGCAAGGCGGCCGCGCATGAAGCCCGTCATCGCCATCGTCGGCCGGCCCAACGTCGGCAAGTCCACTTTGTTCAACCGGCTCACCAAGAGCCGCGACGCCATCGTGGCCGACTTCGCCGGCCTGACGCGCGACCGCCATTACGGCGACGGCGTGGTCGGCGAGCGCGAGTACATCGTCATCGACACCGGCGGCTTCGAGCCCGACAGCAGCACCGGCATCGTCAAGGAAATGGCCAAGCAGACCAAGCAGGCCGTGGCCGAGGCCGATGTGGTGATCTTCGTGCTCGATGTGCGCGCCGGCCTGTCGCGGCAAGACGAAGACATTGCGCGCTACCTGCGCAGCCGGGCCCGCCGCGTGCTGCTGGCGGTGAACAAGGCCGAAGGCATGGGTGACTCGCCGTTGCTGGGCGAATTTCATGAGCTCGGCATGGGCCAGCCGCACCCGATTTCGGCCGCGCACGGGCAAGGTATTCGCAGCCTGATCGAAGCCGCGCTGGAAGGCTTGCCGCCCGAGCCGGCACCAGACGATGCCGCCTGCGCCGACGGCTCGCGCCCGATCCGCCTGGCCGTGGCCGGGCGGCCCAATGTGGGCAAGTCGACCCTCATCAACACCTGGTTGGGTGAGGAGCGGCTGGTCGCCTTCGATCAGCCCGGCACAACGCGCGACGCCATCAGCGTGCCGTTCGAACGCAATGGCCAGCACTTTGAGCTGATCGACACCGCCGGCTTGCGCCGCAAGGGCAAGGTCTTCGAGGCGATCGAGAAGTTCTCTGTCGTCAAGACTTTGCAGGCCGTTGCCGATGCCAATGTGGTGCTGTTGCTGCTCGACGCCACGCAGGGCGTCACCGATCAAGACGCGCACATTGCCGGCTACATCCTGGAGACCGGCCGCGCCGTGGTGCTGGCCGTGAACAAATGGGACGCCACCGACGCCTACCAGCGCGAGACGCTGGAGCGTTCCATCTCGCAGCGCCTGGCCTTCTTGCGCTACGCCGAGGTACTGCGCATTTCGGCCACCAAGCGCCAGGGCCTGGGCCCGCTGTGGAAGGCCATTGCGGCGGCGCATGCATCGGCCGTGCGCAAGCTGCCCACGCCACTGCTCACGCGGCTGATTCTCGACGCCGTGAGCCACCAGACGCCGCCGCGCGACGGCCACTTCAGGCCCAAGTTGCGCTATGCCCACCAAGGCGGCATGAACCCGCCGATCGTGGTGATTCACGGCAACTCGCTCGACCATGTCGGCGACTCGTACAAGCGCTACCTCGAAGGCCGCATCCGCGAACACTTCAAGCTGGTGGGCACGCCCTTGCGCATCGAGATGCGTTCGTCTACCAACCCTTTCGACCGTGCCGACAAATAGCGCTGGCACACGGCCACACCTGGGGCCACACCGGGGGAAGATCGCCTGGTGCGGCGTGTGATAACGTGCCAGCACTCGCCAACCCATCACGGAGAATATCGTGAGCAACAAAAGCCAATTGCTGCAAGACCCGTTCCTCAATCTTTTGCGCAAGGAACATGTGCCGGTGTCGATCTACCTCGTCAACGGCATCAAACTGCAGGGCCACATTGAATCGTTCGACCAGTACGTCGTGTTGTTGCGCAACACGGTGACGCAGATGGTCTACAAGCACGCCATCTCCACGGTGGTGCCGGGTCGGGCGGTGAATTTCGCTGCCAGCGAACCAGGTGATACGCCTTAATTGAACGCCAGCGCGCACGCTGAATCGAGCTCACGCCCGCCGGCCATGCCGGTGGTGCTGGTGGGTGTGGATTTCGGCACCAAGCAAGCCTTTGATGCCACGCTGGACGAATTGGCCCAGTTGGCCGATTCCGCCGGCGACGTGGCCGTGGCCCGCGTGGTGGCGCGGCGCAAGGCACCCGACGCGGCGCTGTTCGTGGGCTCGGGCAAGGCCGATGAGATCAAGGCCCTGGTGGCCGGCACCCAGGCCCAGGGGGTGATCTTCGACCAGTCCTTGAGCCCGGCGCAGCAGCGCAACCTCGAACGCCACTTGGGCGTGCAGGTGGCTGACCGCACCGGCTTGATCCTGGAAATCTTCGCGCAGCGCGCTCAAAGCCATGAAGGCAAGCTGCAAGTCGAGTTGGCGCGCTTGCAGTACGACGCCACGCGCCTGGTGCGACGCTGGTCGCACCTGGAGCGGCAAAGCGGCGGCATTGGCCTGCGCGGCGGCCCCGGCGAGGCGCAGATCGAGCTTGACAAACGCATGATCGGCGAGCGCATCAAGACCGTGAAGGAACGGCTGATCCGCGTCAAACGCCAGCGCGGCACTCAGCGCAAGGCGCGTGAGCGCCGCGGCATGTTTCGCATCTCGCTGGTGGGCTACACCAATGCCGGCAAGTCCACGCTGTTCAACGCGCTGGTCAAGGCGCGCGCGCTGGCGGCCGACCAGTTGTTCGCCACGCTGGACACCACCACCCGCGCCTGGTGGCTTGAAGGCGTGGCGCAGCAGGTGTCGCTGTCAGACACCGTGGGCTTCATCCGCGATCTGCCGCACAAGCTGGTAGAGGCCTTTCAGGCCACGCTGCAAGAAGCCATGGACGCGGACTTGCTGCTGCATGTGGTGGATGCGTCCAACCCGCAGTGGCTCGAGCAGAGCCAAGAAGTCGAGCGTGTGCTGGCCGAGATCGGCGCGCAAGACATCGAGCAGGTGCTGGTGTTCAACAAGTGCGACGGGCTCGAAGAAACCCGCCAGCCGCGCGAGAAGGTGGACTGGTTCGAGCGCTCGCACGGCGTGCGCGCCCGGCGCGTCTTCGTCAGCGCTGCCAGCGGCGCGGGCCTGCCTGAGCTGCGCCAGGTGATCACCGAGCTGCTGGCGCGGCGCTTGAATGCGCCGGCGGCGCCCGCATCTGATGGCGCTGACCCGCGCTTTGCCGCAACGGTTCTGGATCAATCGAAAACCCCTCCGCACGCCTAAACATGCATGATTCCCCCCCCCATAGCAGCCGCGCGACCCTCAGCTTGCTGGCCCTGGCCGCCAGCAAGCTGTGCGCGGCCGCGGCCCGGCGCCTGACGATGAGCAACGGCCGCAACGACGGCCCGCCCGACCTTGACGAGTTGTGGCACGACTTCAACCGCAAGCTCACCGGCATGTTCGGTGGCAAGGGCGAGGTACGCCGGCCACCACCCGAAGGCGGCGGCCCACCGAGCGGGGGGCCGCCGTTTCAACCTGACATGAAGAGCGCCGGCATCGGCCTGGGCCTGGTGGCCGGCGTGGTGGCGCTGGTGTGGTTGGGCAGCGGTGTGTTCATCGTGCAAGAAGGCCAGCAGGCCGTGGTCACGTCGTTCGGCCGCTTTGCCTACACGGCCGCAGCGGGCATCCAGTGGCGCTACCCGTACCCGTTCCAGGCCCACGAAACCGTGCCGGTGTCGCAGCTGCGCTCGGTGGAGATGGGCCGCAACACCGTGGTGCCCGCCACGGGCCTGCGCGACTCGTCGATGCTCACGCAAGACGAGAACATCGTCGACATCCGTTTCACCGTGCAGTACCGCCTGAAGGACGCGCGCGCCTACCTGTTCGAGAACCGCAATGCCGACGACGCCGTCATCCAGGCCAGCGAGTCGGCGGTGCGCGAGATCGTGGGCCGCAGCAACGTCGATTCGGTGCTGTATGAACAGCGCGATGCCCTGGCTTCGGATCTGGTCAAGTCGGTACAGGCGCAGTTGGATCGGCTGAAGGCCGGCATCGTCGTCTCCAACATCAACGTGCAAAACGTGCAGGTGCCCGAGCAGGTGACCGCGGCGTTCAATGATGCGGTGAAAGCAGGTGCCGACCGCGACCGCTTCAAGAACGAGGGCCAGGCCTACGCCAGCGACATCATTCCCAAGGCGCGCGGAACGGCCTCGCGCCTGCGCGAGGAAGCCGAGGGCTATCGCGGCCGCGTCATGGCGCAGGCTGACGGCGACGCACAGCGCTTCCGCTCGGTGCTGGCCGAATACCAAAAAGCACCCGGCGTGACGCGCGACCGGTTGTACCTTGAATCGATGCAGCAGGTGTACTCCAGTGTGACCAAGGTGATGGTCGACAGCCGCAGTGGCTCGAACCTGCTGTACCTGCCGCTGGACCGCTTGATGCAGGCCTCGGGTGCGCCCGTGGCCACCGCGCCGAATGCCACCGCGCCAGCCACCGCCACGCCCGAAACCAATGTGCCGGCGCCTGCCGCGGCGGACCCTCGTGCCCGCGACAACGCCCGCAGCCGTGACCGCGACGGTCGCTGAAGCGCACGCCCCAATCAAGCCCCAGCCATGAACCGAATCGGACTCATCGTCGCCAGCGTGCTGGCCGTGTTGATGCTCATTGCATCCACCTTGTTCATCGTCGATCAGCGCCAGGTCGGCGTGGTTTACGCGTTGGGCGAGATCAAGGAAGTCATCACCGAACCCGGCCTGAAGTGGAAGCTGCCGCCGCCGTTCCAGAACGTGGTGTTCCTTGACAAGCGCATTCAAACGCTCGACAGCCCCGAGACTCGGCCCATCTTCACTGCTGAGAAGAAGAGCCTGATCATCGATTGGCTGATCAAATGGCGCATCGCTGACGCCAGGAAGTTCATCCGCAACAACGGCCCCGACGTGCGCAACCTGGAAAGCCGGTTGAGCCCCGTGGTGCAGGCGGCGTTCAATGAAGAGATCACCAAGCGCACCGTGCGCGGCGTGCTGGCGGCCGAGCGCGACAAGGTCATGCAGGACGTTCTCGCTCGGCTGGCTGCTGACGTGGAGGACTTCGGCATCGAGATCATCGACGTGCGCATCAAGCGCGTGGACTTCGTGGCCGACATCACCGACTCTGTGTTCCGGCGCATGGAGTCCGAGCGCAAGCAGGTGGCCAACGAGTTGCGCTCACAAGGCGCAGCCGAGGGCGAGCGCGTGCGCGCCGACGCCGACCGCCAGCGCGAGATCATCGTGGCCGAGGCCTACCGCGACGCGCAGAAGGTCAAGGGCGAGGGCGATGCCAAGGCCTCCGCCATCTTCGCCGAATCGTTCGGGCGCGACGCGCAGTTCGCGCAGTTCTACCGCAGCCTTGAGGCTTACCGGTCGAGCTTTCGCAACAAGTCCGACGTGATGGTCGTCGACCCGGGCAGCGACTTCTTCAAGGCGATGCGGGGTTCTGCGATCGGTCAGAGCGCGCCGATCGCGCCTGCCAAGAAGTAGGCCTTGGCTGCGCCAGGCTTCATCGAGCTGCTGCTCGGCGCGTTTGCGCTGATGCTGGTGGTCGAAGGTTTCTTGCCGTTCCTGAGCCCGCCCATATGGCGTGGCGTGTTCGAGCGGGCCACGAAAATGAGCGACGGGCAAATCCGTTTCATCGGTCTGTCGAGCATGCTCGCCGGGCTGGCAATGTTGTACTTTTTCCTCGCCTGAAACCTCTGCTCGAAGCGACGCTGGGTGCGCACACCCCACCGGTACAATGCCGGTTTTAATCCCCGGCAATTTTTCCATGTCATCTGCCTGGCTGCTGCCCGAGCACATTGCCGATGTGCTGCCCGCGCAGGCGCGGCACATCGAAGAACTGCGCCGCGGCCTGCTCGACGTGGCGCGCAGCTACGGTTGCGAGCTGGTGATGCCGCCGCTGCTCGAACACCTCGAATCGCTGCTGTCGGGCACCGGCCGCGAACTCGACCTCAACACTTTCAAGCTCGTCGACCAACTCAGCGGCCGCACGCTCGGTGTTCGCGCTGACAGCACGCCTCAGGTCGCCCGCATCGACGCGCACTTGCTCAACCGCGAAGGGGTCACGCGGCTCTGTTACTGCGGGCCGGTGTTGCATGCGCTGCCTGCGGGCATGAACTCGACGCGCGAACCGCTGCAGTTCGGTGCCGAGATCTACGGCCACGTCGGTCTCGAGGCCGACCTCGAAGTGCAGGACCTCGCGCTCGACTGCCTGCGCCGTGCCGGCTTGGGTGGTTTGATGCTCGACCTGGGCGACGCCCGCCTCGTGCGCGGTGTGCTGGCCGGCGTGTCGCTCACGCCGGCCGCGTTTCGTGAGGTATGCGCTGCGCTCGCCGCCAAGGACACCGCGGCGCTGGCCGAACTCGGCCATGCCTTCCCCGCGGACGTGAAACGTGCGCTGCGCCGGCTGGTGTCGCTGTACGGTGACGACGAAGTGATCAAAGCGGCGCGCAGCGAGCTGCCCGCTGTTCCGCTCGTCAATGCAGCGCTCGACGATTTGCAGCG
>JAYUQE010000592.1:0-6383 GCA_043756905.1 Burkholderiales bacterium
CACTGTTGGTAGCAAGGGAATAATGCAACCACCTACTCACTCAATAATCTTTATGCTAAATTTTGTATTAGTTAGTAAGTGGAGTTGTGCACCCTAACAAACTCTAAGGAATTAATTCGTGATATTTTCGTGCTTTTGTGCCTTAGCGGCTAGTACCAATAAAGGCCACAAAATATCTAAGACACAATAATTCACCAAGTGCATAACTCTGATAAAACAACCGCTGGTATGAATCAATCCATCGGCAGTATAGAAGGACTCTATGACTCTCTCTATCCAGACCATTAGCACTTTAGCGCATTATTTCCGAAATTTCAAAGTTTTGTGACCGTGAAAAATCTCCTCTATATCGTTGTTCTTGCTTCTTGTATCTCGTCCTTCGCGCAGAGCAAGCCAGCTATTGCCATCAGCTTTCCGGACAGTGTGCGCATTGTGCTGGAGAATACCAAGAATGTTGACGCGACCACAGTGGGTGCCGCATTTGCGGGAGTGTGGGGCAACATCGGTTATGATTTGCAGTCCATCATTAAGCAACAATCAAAAAAAATCAAGAAGAAAGGCTATCGGTTGAGGCCGGAGATGACCAATTACTTTGGCGCTATTGCGGATGCCATAAATCTGGAGGCAGCCGACCCCGAAAAGCTGAACAGTTTCTTGAAAGTTACAGACCAAGTGATTGATTCGGACACGCGCGATCAGGCCAACGCTTTCTTTGGGGCCGCCCGCGAATTTTTCGAGCATCATTCGCTGCACTTCGATAAATCGTTCAAACTATTTTCGCGCGATGATGATTTTTCATTCGATTACGTAAAAACCGAAGTGTTCGATCCCATGGCTGCCCCGGTTCAGCCCGATACCATCACAGCTTGGCAGACCGACCCGCGCTGATTCGCAGCCTGCTGGGCCACGTGGCGCAGCGCGACGGCCGCATCAGCCTGTTTGGGCAAGACATGTCGCGCGCCCGGCCGCACCAGGTGGCGCGCGCGGGCGTGGCGTATGTGCCTGAAGGGCGCGGCGTGTTCCCCAATTTGTCTGTCAAGGAAAACCTGGTGATGGCCGCGCGGCCGGGCCGCAACGGCCGCAACGAATGGAGCTATGAGCGCGTGCTCGACACCTTCCCGCGCCTGAAGGAACGGCTCACGAACCTGGGCAGCCAGCTTTCGGGCGGCGAGCAGCAGATGCTGTCGATCGGCCGCGCGCTGATGACGCACCCCGAACTCATCATCCTCGATGAGGCCACCGAAGGCCTGGCGCCGCTGATCGTGGCCGACATCTGGCGCGTGATCGGCACGATTCGCGCCACCGGCATCGCCACCTTGATCGTTGACCGCGACTACCGCCGCGTGTTGGCGCAATCCGACCACGCCCTGGTGCTACAAAAAGGCCGTGTGGTGATGGCCGGCACGGCGGAAGAGCTGCTGGCCAGGAGCGAGTTGGCCACCTACCTCGGTGTTTGAACGCGCCGAATCATTTGAATCGTTAGATCAACCCAAAGGAGACCCATCATGTTGAGCTATCAAGTCGAAGCCTTCGGCAAGCCGCTGGCCCAGGTCATTCGCGAAACGCCGCAGCCCCAGGGCACCGAAGTGGTGCTGAAAATAGGCAGCTGCGGCGTGTGCCACAGCGACGTGCACCTGCACGACGGCTATTTCGATCTCGGCGGCGGCGCCAAGCTCGACATGACCCGCGCCTTGCAGCCGCCGCGCACCCTGGGCCATGAAATTGCCGGCGTTGTCGTCGCCGTCGGGCCCGATGCGCAAGGCGTGAAGGTGGGCGATGCGCGCGTGGTCTTCCCCTGGATCGGCTGCGGCAAATGCAGCCTGTGCCTGGGCGGCGACGAACACCTGTGCAACCAGCCGCAGGCCCTGGGCATCCACCGCGATGGCGGTTTTGCTGATCATGTGGTGGTGCCGCACCCGCGCGTGCTGCTCGACTTCGCACCCGTGCCCGAGGCGCAGGCCTGCACCATCGCCTGCTCGGGCCTCACTGCCTACAGCGCGTTGAAGAAGGTGGGCAAGGTGGGCGAGAAAGACCCGCTGATGATCATTGGCGCCGGTGGCGTGGGCCTGTCGGCCATTCGCCTGGCGCGCGAGATGTTCAATGTCGCCCCCATCGTGGTGGAGATTGACAAGAGCAAGTGGGACCTGGCGCGCGAAGCCGGCGCCGGCGAGTGCATCGACCCCACGGCCGATGGCGCGGCCAAGGCGCTGATCAAGGCCACCGGCGGTGGCGTGGCCGCGGCGGTGGACTTTGTGGGTGCCGGGCCCACCTTTGCGTTCGGCTTTGGCGCGCTGCGCAAGGGCGGCAAGCTGGTCTGCGTGGGCCTGTTCGGCGGCGCCACGCCCATCGTGCCTGCCATGGTGTCGATGAAGGCGGTGAGCGTGATCGGCTCTTACGTGGGCAGCCTGGCCGAGATGCAGGAACTGCTGGCCATTGCCCGCAGCGGCCGCCTGCCCGCCATGCCGGTCACCACGCAGCCGCTGGCCCAGGCCACGCAAGCGCTGGAAGACCTGCGCGCCGGGCGCATCCGCGGCCGCACCATCCTGCAACCTTGATGAGCCGAGACTGACATGACTGACCCGAACGTTGACTTCACCAAACTCAACCCACTGGCGCTGTGGCGGGAATGGGTGGCCAAGAGCGAAGCGCAGTGGAGCGAAGCCGCTGCCACGCTGATGAAAGACCCGCGCGCCGGTGGCCCGCTGAACAAGCAGGTTGAAGAAGCGCGCCTGGCACAGCGCATGTTTGGTGAGATGGCGCAGGCTTCACTGGCGCTGGTGAACCTGCCTTCGCGCACCGACCTGGAAGGCCTGGACGAACGCCTGGGCCGGCTGGAAGACGGGCTGGCCAATGTGAGTGCCGAACTCGTTCGTTTGCGCGAAGCGCTGGCGGCACAGGCCGCGCCCACCCTGGCCGCGGCCAAGCCGGTGCGCACGCGCAAGGCACCCGCGGCGCATCCGGCCAAGCCCACCAAGGCCTGATGCCATGGCCGCCGTGAAGAAGCCCGGCCTGGGCAACCCGCTGCAGCACGCCCTGGCCCGCATGGGCCTGGAGCTGCCCGACCACGCCGCCCTGGCCGGCCCGCTGGGTGTGACGCCGCGCGAAACGGTGCTGAGCATCGGCACGCTCAAGCTGCACCACTACAAGCCGCTGGTGGAAAGCGTGTACCGCGTGCCGGTGCTGATCGTCACCTCATTGGTTAACCAGCCTTACATTCTTGACTTGGTACCTGGCCAGAGCATGGTCGAGTTCCTGCTGCGCCAGGGCTATGACGTGTACATGATCGAATGGGGCCGGCCGCGCCGCGAACATGCCGCGCTCACGCTCGAAGACCATGTGCAGGTGCGCCTGCCCGCTTGCGTGCAGCGCGTGCTGGAACTCAGCGGCGAGAAAGAACTTTCCATCATCGGCTACTGCGTGGGCGGGTTGCTTTCGGTGCTGTACGCCGCGCTGCACCCGAAGGCACCGCTGAAGAACCTGGTGTGCATGGCCGCGCCGGTGAACAGCGACGGGCTGGCTTCGTTGAAGGCCTGGATGGGCGATGGTTTCGACGAAAACGCCTTGCTTGAGCAATACGGCAACGTTCCAGGTGACTGGGTGCAAAACGCGCTGCGCGCGCTGAAACCCTTTGCCAAATTGGGCGGCGCCATGAGCCTGCTCAACAACGCCGGCAACCCCGAGGTGGTGACCAGCCACCTGCGCATGGGCAAGTGGGAAACCGACAACCTGCCCTTCCCCGGCGGCGTTTTCCGCCAGATGGTGCGCGACTTCGTGCGCGGCAACTTGCTCGTCAAGGGCGAGTGGCAAATCGGCGGGCAGCGGGTTGATTTGGGGGCCATTCGCATGCCCTTGCTGCACCTGCTGGCGCAGGAAGACCACATCACTCCCTACGCCTCGGCGCAAGATTTGGTGCAGTTGGCGGGCAGCCGCGACAAGCAAGAACTGATCATGAAGGGCGGCCACGTTGGCCTGGTGGCCGGCCGCGGCGCGCAAACCCGCATGTGGCCCGCGCTCGATGCCTGGCTGGCGCCACGTTCCACCTAACTTTTCAACTTACCTTATTACTCAGAAAGATTCGCAATGCGCTGTTACTGCGTGATGCACCATGGCCAGCCGTTGGAGCTGGTGGAACGCCCCGTGCCCCAACCCCAGGGCAGCGAAGTGCTGGTGCGCGTGCGCGCCGCCGGCCTGTGCCACACCGACCTGCACCTGTGGGAAGGCCACTACGACCTGGGCGGCGGCAAGAAGCTCACCCTGGCCGAACGGGGCATCAAGCCACCCATCACCCTGAGCCATGAAATCGCCGGCGAGGTGGTGTCCGGCGGCACGGATGCGCCCGCGCTGCAAGGGGGCCAGGCGGTGCTCATCCACCCCTGGATCGGCTGCGGCGACTGCGCGGCCTGCAAGCGCGGCGAGGAAAACATCTGCATCAAGCCGCAGTCGCTGGGCGTGGTGCGCCCGGGCGGCTTTGCGGAATATGTGATCGTGCCGCACGCCAAGTACCTGGTGCCGCTGGATGGCATCGACGCCGCCGAAGCCGCGCCCCTGGCCTGTGCCGGCGTCACCACCTTCAGCGCGCTGAAGAAATTCGGCATGCGCATCCATGAAGGCCCGGTGGTCATCATCGGCGCGGGCGGCCTGGGGCTGATGGCCATCCAGGTGCTCAAGGCCCTGGGCGGGCACGGCGCCATCGTGGTCGATGTCGATGCGAGCAAGCGCGAGGCGGCCTTGGCAGCCGGCGCGCTGGCCACCATCGACGCCCGTGCAGCCGATGCCGCGCAGCAGATCATCGCGGCCACAAGCGGTGGCGCGCGCGCCGTGCTCGACCTGGTGGGCGCCACCGCCACCGTCACCCTGGCCATGGCGGCCAGTGCGCGCGGCGGCCACATCGTCATCTGCGGCCTGATGGGCGGCGACTTGACCCTGGCCCTGCCCACCATCCCCATGCGCCCGCTCACGCTGCAAGGCAGCTATGTGGGCACGGTGGAGGAACTGCGCGAACTGGTGGCCCTGGTGCAACGTGGCGCGCTCAAGCCCATTCCGGTGAACCGCCGGCCGCTGGCCGAGGCCAATGAGGCCTTGCAGGCCCTGCACAAGGGCCAGGTTGTGGGGCGCACGATCCTGGTTCCTTGAACATCCCCTGAAACGTTAATTTCTTGAACTGATGCCCTTCGTAGAACACGACGGCGCGCGCCTGCACTGGCACGCGTTGGGTGAAGGTGAGCCGCTGGTGCTGATCATGGGCCTGGGTTGCTGCTCGTCGATGTGGTTCCGCCTGGCCCCGCGCCTGGCGCGCCAGCACCGCGTCATCTTGTTCGACAACCGCGGCGTGGGCCAGACCGAAGTGCCCTTCGGCCTGGTGCACCGCGTTACCAGCATGGCCGCCGACGTGGCCGCCGTGCTGCGCGCCGCCGGTGAGACCAGCGCCCATGTGCTGGGCCTTTCCATGGGCGGCATGATCGCGCAGCAGTTTGCGCTCAGCTTCCCGGCCCGCGTGCGTTCGCTGGTGCTGGCCGCCACCAACTGCGGCGGGCCGCGCGCCATCCTGCCGCCGCCCCATGTGTGGCAACTGCTGTTCAACAAGGGCGACATGACGCCCGAACAGGCATTCAGCGCCATGCAGCCCTACACCTATGCCCGCGGCACGGCGGCCGGCGTGATCGAAGAAGACAAGGTGGTGCGCCTGGCCCATGCGCCCAAGCTGCGCGGTTACCAGGCCCAGCTTTACGGCCTGATCGGCTGGACCTCGCATCACCGCCTGCCCGAGTTGAAACGCCCCACGCTTGTGCTGCACGGCGCCGAGGATCAACTCATTCCGCCGGCCAACGGCGCCCTGCTGGCGCGGCGCATTGCCGGCGCGCGGCATGTCCAGCTGACAGATGCCAGCCACTGGCTGCACAGTGACCAACCTGACCTGATGGCCAAGCTGGTGCTGGATTTCACCGCTGAACACAAAGGTTAATGAATGACAAGTTTCCAGAGCCGGCCATGCCCCATGCCATGGCCCGCGCGCGGTGGGAACGCCTGCTTCGCTGGCGCAACCGGCGCGTTCAGCACGTGGGCTGCGATCCGGTTTCCGATGCAGCCGGCGCTGAGCAGCAGCATCCGCCCTAGGAGGCTGTCGGGCTTTGGGTCGGGCCCGCGCCGGGGCGAGTTTCGGTGCCAGGCTAGGCGCCTGCGAGGCGTGTGGCCGAGCCACACAACGAGCCGGCAACGACGCATGGCACCGCGAATCACCCCGGCCCTTCGGGTTGAGTCTGGAAAGGGGCTGATCCGTCGTTGCAAATGCTCGCGATACCGCCCGGTATCGCTGCGCTTTGCGCCTAGGCTGAGCCCCTTTCCAGACTCAACGCGGGCCCGACCCAAAGCCCGACAGCCTCCTA
>JAYUQE010000593.1:0-2445 GCA_043756905.1 Burkholderiales bacterium
CACGCCGAGCTTCATGGCGGCGTCGGCGCCTTCTGCGCTGCACACGCCTTGCAGCACGGCGTCAGCCGCTTCGTTGATGAGCATGGCCACGGTGCGCGCCACCACCAGGCCGGGCGCGTCAGCCACTTGCAGCGGCGCAAAGCCCAGGGCGGCGAGCCAGGCCGGGGCCTGCGCCTGCCAGGCCGGGCTGGCGCCGCTGGCCATGGCATAGGCCAAGGCCGTGCCGGGCGGCGCGGGCGTTCGCACAGGCCGGTCGAACACGGCCAGCTCGGGCGTGCCCAGGGTGGCGGCCAGTTCATCGGCGCAGCGGCCGTCCGTCAGCACCAAATGCGCGCCGTCGATCACCATGCCCACCCATGAGCCCGCCCGGCCGTCCGAAGGGTGAATACCGGAGTGCGCAGTACGAAGGTGCTCCAGTGAGCCCGCCCGGCCGTCCGAAGGGCGAATTCCTGATTGCGAAGCATGAAGGTTCCCCAGTGTGCTGGCAGCTTCGCGTGCCGGGCCCCAGCCCTGCGCGGCCAGGGCGGCGGCGGCTGCCTGTTCCAACGCATCGGCCAAGGCGCCTTGGCCGTGCACCGTGACCACGCGCGCGGTGGCCGGCGCCTCGTGCACCGCCACCGGCAGCGCCGCGGCCCCCTGCGGGTAGCGGTAAAAGCCCTGGCCCGTCTTGCGCCCGAACAGGCCGCCATCGACCATCTCGCGCTGCACCAGCGAAGGCATGTAGCGCCGGTCAAAGTAGTTGGCTTCAAACACCGAGCGGGTGACAGCGAAATTGGTGTCGTGGCCGATCAGGTCCATCAACTCACACGGCCCCATGCGAAAGCCCGCGCCCTTCAAGCAGGCGTCCAGCACCTGCGGCGTGGCGGCCTGCTCCAGCAGCAGGGCCAGCGTCTCGGCGTAGTACGGCCGCGCGATGCGGTTGACGATGAAGCCCGGTGTGCTGCGCGCATGCACCGGCACCTTGCCCCAGGCCTTGCTCAACTCAAAAATGGCAGCGGCGACATCAACATCGGTTTGCAAGCCCGCCACCACTTCCACCAACTTCATCAACGGCACCGGGTTGAAGAAGTGCATGCCCACCAGGCGCTGCGGCCGGGCCAGGCCGTTGGCGATGGCCGTGACCGAAATCGACGACGTGTTGGTGGCCAGCACGCAGTCGGCACTGACGATGCCTTCAAGTTGCCTGAACAAGCCGCGCTTGGCGGCCAGGTCTTCGACGATGGCTTCCACCACCAGGCCGGCCTGCGCGGCACCGCCCAGCCCTTCCAACGGTGTGATACGTGCGACAAGCTGTTCCACCAGCGCCGCGTCCATCTTGCCTCTGGCCACCAGGCCTTGCAGGCTGGCGGCGAGTCTGGTCTTGGCCTCTGGCGCCGCGCCGGGGCGCGCATCAAACAGCCACACCGCATGGCCGGCCTGGGCCGCCACTTGGGCAATGCCCGCACCCATGATGCCGGCACCCACCACCAAGACGGGCACGCCCGCTAACGTTTTGCTTGACATGTCACCTCGTTGTTGAACCCGTCTTTAAACCAATTGCGCCTGCATGGCAGGCCATGCTTGAATCGCCTCACCCCACCACCGCGAGACCAGCATGCAGGATACAACCCGCCGCCACCTTCTTTTGGCCACCGGCGCCGCCGCGCTGGGCACGCTGCCCGGCGCAGGCCACGCCGCCATGGGGCCGAACGACAAGTTCGACCTGCTCTTGCGCAACTGCAATGTGCTCGACCCGAGCCAGCGCCTGTCGGGCAAGCGTGACATCGGCATGCGCTACGGCGTGATCGAAGCCATCGAACCCGGCATCGAGCCCGCGCGCGCCAACCGGGTGATGGATGCCGGCGGCAAGCTCGTCACGCCCGGCCTGATCGACCTGCATGCCCACACCTTCCCCTACGGCTCGGCCATCGGTATTCCCGCCGATGAACTGGTGGCGCACCAGGCCACGACCACGGTGGTTTCAGCCGGCGACGCCGGCGCCAACAACCTGGCCGCGTTTCGCCGCTTCGTGGTGCCGGCGTCGCGCACGCGGCAGTTTGCCTTCGTGCACATTGCGTTGGCGGGCTTGGCGGGTTTTCCAGTGCCCGAGCTGTTCAACATCGACTACGCCCAGCCCGCCATGGCCGCGCGCACCGTGGCCGAAAACGCTGATTTGGTGCTCGGTGTCAAAGTGCGCATGAGCGAAAACGTGGTCGCGCGCCACGGCATCGAGCCGCTGAAGCGCGCGATCGCCGCGTGCGAAATGGCCGGCGTGCCGGCGAAGGTGATGTGCCACATCGGCGGCGTCGCTGACCGTGCGCTGATGTCGCAGATCCTGGACCTGCTGCGCCCCGGCGACGTGCTCACACACTGCTATTCCGGCGCGCCCAATCTGGCCGGCGACGCCACCAACATCGTGCAGGACGGCAAGCTGCTGCCTGCTGCGCTGGCGGCCAAGCAGCGCGG
>JAYUQE010000594.1:0-18579 GCA_043756905.1 Burkholderiales bacterium
GGCGCGTGCTGCTGGCACGCCGGGTAGGAATGTGGCACCCACACCGTGGGCAGGCCCAGGGTGTGGGCGAAGACATCATTGGGCAGCGAACCGCCCAGGTTGGGCAACAGCGTGGGCCGCTTGCCGGTGGTTTGTTTAAGCGACGCCATGGCCAGGCGCACCCAGGCGTTGTCGGGGTCTTCGCGCGTGGCCTGCATCACCACGGGTTCGCTCACGTTGATGCCGTGCAGGCCTTGCTCATGCAAGCGCGCCACGATGTGTTCGCGCAGGTTTGCAACGTCGGTGCCTACCACGAAGCGCAGTTGCAAATGCGCCTGGGCGTGGGCAGGAATGGCGTTCACCGGGAAGTCGGGGTTGCCGGTGCGGTAGGCCAATACTTCGAGTGTGTTGAAGCCGAACACGCGCTCCGCGGGCGTGAGGCCGGGTTCGCCCCAATCGGCATCCACCTCGGGGTCGCCCAGGCCGCCGCCCACGGTCACGCCGGCCAGCGCGGCGCGCACGTTGGCCGGAATCGGCGGCGGGCGCAGGCCGGGCACCAGGATGCGGCCGTGGCCATCCACCAAGCATGCTATGGCCGCGGCCAGCACGGTGCCGGGGTTGCGCAGCAGGCCACCCCAGTTGCCGGAATGGTGGGCACCTTCACGCAAGTTCAGCTTCAAGTCGAAGTTAGCCGTGCCGCGCGTGCCTAGAAAGATGGTGGGCTGGTCGGCGCGCAGGCGCGGGCCGTCTGAGGCGATCAACGCATCGGCACGCAAGCTTTCGCGCTCTTGCGTGCAGAACTCGTTCAGGCCCGGCGAGCCGGTCTCTTCGCCGGTTTCGAACAGGCAGGTGAGGTTGAAGCCCAACTGGCCGCCACGTTCAGCGCGCACGCATTCCAGCGCGGCCAGGTTGATGCTGTGCTGGCCCTTGTTATCGGCCGTGCCGCGGCCATAGAGGCGCTCGCCGTCACGCGCCAGCACCCAGGGGCCGGCGCCTTTCGTCCACTGCGCATCCTGCCCGCGAATGACGTCGGCGTGGCCGTACATCAGCAGCGTGGGCAGGGCGTCGCTCTCATGGCGCTGCGCCACCAGGAACGGGCCGGCGCCCACCACATCACTTGCCATCGGGTTGGCGTGCACAGTGCAGACGCAGCCCAGGGCTTGCAAGTCGGGCACGAGCTGTTGTTCGAGATAACTTTGCAGATGCGCGGCTTGGGCCGGGTCCTGGCTAACGCTGCGCACGGCCACGCGGCGCGCCAGCACCGCTTCGAACGCACCGCTGTCAACATGCTCGCGGGCGCGGGCCAGGGCGCCTTGTCGGCTGGAGGTGGCGGTTTGGTTCATCGTGTGCTCGACGTGTTGCGAACATAGGGGCAGCCATGATGTCATGGGGCCCGAGGACGGTGCCACACTTTGCACCGGGGTGACGAGACGACAAACCGGGAGACACGATGAGCCTGATGCATGCCTACGAAGTGACTGACCAAACCGGCGCGCGCCACAAGGCGCACCTGGCCGATTGCCTCAATGTGCAGCGCACGCCCACGGCGCGCGTGCGCATCCTGGCGCGCGAATTCCACCGCCTGGTGATCGGCGGCGTGAGCATGCAAGTTGAAAAAGCCTTCATCTATCTTGACTTGGCGCGCGGCCAGGCTTTTTTGGTGCAGCCGCCGCGCGAACGCTACCGCTATGCCACGTCTAACCAACGGCTGAACACGATGCTGGCGCTGTTGCCGCCGCCGATGCGCGAACAGGCGCACCAAGTGCGGGTGGTGTTCGGCGCCGAAGAGTTGCGCGAGAAGCTGGTGGCGGCCGAAGCCGGTTTCGATGACCGCGCCATCGAGCTGATGAAGTGCGCGCTGATTCACGACCACCCGGTGCTCATCACCCGCGCGCGGCTGCGGCTGTCGCTCGACGCGGTGGACGTGCAAGGCGCATGGTTCCTGGCGCAATACGACCATTCGCCCAAGACCTTTCGACTGTGCTACGCCCTGCCCGAGCAGTTTTGCAAGGATGAAAAGGCGCTGCGCCGCTGGTCGGCCAGCATGAACGTGCACGATCTGTATGCCCTGCCGGCGCGGCACGACCACTGGGTGAACTACCGGCGTTGGGTGCCTTCGCAAGACGCCATGAGCCAGCTCAACAGCGTGGTGCTCGCCCTGGCCCAGGGCAAGCCACCGGCCACCGGCAGCGCGGCGTTCAAGACCATGCTCAAGCGCCTGCCGCGCGGCAGCGCGTTGTCGTCGCAGGCCAAGACTGATTTGCGCAAGCTGTTTTTGTGGGCCAAGAAAACCAACAAGCAGGCGCTGCAAGATCAGCTCTTCGAGCTGCGCTTTGGCATCGACCTGGAAGATGCGTGGTACCAGAACAGCGACAAGAACGACATCGACACCCTGTGGCGGCTGCTGAAGAAACTTCCCGACAGCCACGTTGAAGGCAACACCAAGCTCAGCGAGATCAACCTCGGCCAGGGTGTAGGCGGCGGGCTGTATTCGTCAAGTCATGGTGAGATCGAGATCGGCTCGGCCGAGCTGGCCTTCAAGGAACGCTTCGAAGACACGTTGCGCCATGAAGTGGGCCATGCCGTGCACGAAGCCAACCCGGCGCTGGTGGATGGTTGGCTGTGGGAGCGTTTCGGCTGGGCCAGCTTCGAGCCCAGCGATGCCGGCATCGAAGACTGGCTGCGCATCATGGGCCCGGCCGCCGGCTACGCCGAATTGAGCGAGATCGAGAAAGCCCGTGTGCGCGCGCTCATCAAGCAAGCGTGCGGCCCAGGCGAACAGTGGAAACCCACGGTGACCCCCGACGCGCCCACCGGCAGCCCCTGGCGCTTGCCCGCCTGCGGTGCACGCCTGGCCTTTGAACAAAGCGGCGAGGACTGGTATGCCAACCACACCAACTGGCTGCGCACCAACGGCCACGCCTTCGCCATCAACTTTTGGTACGGCACGCTGATGTGCGTGAAGGTGCCCACGCTGGACTTCATCAACCAGCACATGCCCGACCCCTACGCGGCGATGAGCCCGGCCGAGTTCTTTGCCGAGATGTATGCCCTGCACTACGACCTGAATGACCCGCAGCGCCGGCACATTCCCGCTGATGTGAAGGCCTGGATGGATCTCAATCTTGGGGCGGCCGGCAGCGTGGCCAGGCCGCTGCGGCCACGCAGCCTGAGCAACCGGGCGCGCGGGGTGCGGCCGGCGCGCAAAGCAGCCTGAGATGGCAGGAACCGAATTGCGCGTTTCCCTTGTTCCAGGGGGGACACGGGCGACGAAAACTGCTGGGCAGCACGGTACATTTGGCACTCAACCTACTGTCGACCCGCGCCGGGCAGGCGCGGCGCCAGGGCAAGCTTTTGGGGAGCAAGGACATGCTGAACGTTGATGAGGTTTTGGGGCGGCCTGGGGCCGCTGTGCGTGGGTTTGCTGCAGCTTTCCTGGCGGCATTCGCGTTGGTGCTCACGGCTTGCGGAGGTGCGAATGGCGACATCACCACGGAGACCCCGACTGGCGGTGGCACGACGACCGCCCCGGCGCCTGTTGCCTCGGATCTCGCATTGGTGCTAAGCAGCAGTTCCATGCAAAACGGCGGCACCGAAACCGTCACCGCGACACTGACGGCTGTCGATGGCAATCGCAACTTGCTGGCCAACATCCCGGTCACGTTCAGTGTCGATGCCAATGCCACGGCAGGCGTGAGCGGCAAGGTCACTGACGCCAACGGTGTCGTCACCGCGAAAGTCGGCATCGGCGCCGACCGCTCCAACCGCGTCATCGTGGTCACGGCGAAAAGCGGCAACCTCACCCGCACTGCCGCGATACAGGTTACCGGTGCGCGCCTGTCGGCCACGGCCTTGCCCGCCAGCGTGGGCCCGGGTGGATCGGGCGGTGTGCTGTTCAGGCTCACGGACATCAACGCGCGCGCCATTGCGGCGCAGGAAATCCTGGTCAATGGCGTGGCTGGGATCGAGACCAAGGCCACGACCGACATCAACGGCGAGTACCTGTATTCATACACGGCACCCACCACGACGGGCACGCTCGATCTGCGCGCCAGCAGTGCCGGCACGAGCATCACGCAGGCCGTGGTGGTGTTGCCAAGCAGCGGCGTCATCCCGCCCATCACTGACGTGGTGAAGGCGGCGTCGCTGTCGCTTTCGGCAGACCGGGTGGCGGCCAATGCGGTCACTTCAAGCAACCGGGTCGAGGTGCGCGCGCTCTTCTTGCACGATGACAACCGCCCGGCCAAAGGCGTTCGGGTGAGGTTTTCGTTGCCCGATCCGTTCTCGGTGGGCGGCGTGATGAGCACCGGCTCGGCGCTGGTGTATTCCGACGCCGTCGGCGTGGCCAGCGCGAGCTACATCCCGAGTTCAAGATCCAGCCCCACCGATGGCGTGGTGGTTCGCGCCTGCTGGAGCACCGAGGACTTCGCCGTCGGTGCCCCTTGCCCGGCTGAACGGCTGATGGAAGCCAAGTTGACGGTGATTTCGGAGCCGCTTTCGGTCAGCATCGGCACCGACAAGTTCATCGTCAAGGGCGATTCCGGCATCGACTATGTGAAGCGTTTTCTCATCCAGGTGAACGACGCCGCCGGCGCACCCAAGGCGGACGTTCAACTCACAACGGTGCTTGACCTGCTGGGCTACTACGTTGGCAACTGGTTCACCGTGTACGACCCCGTCACCGACAGTCGCAACTGGGTCTACAACCCGGCATTGGACGGCGCCATGTGCCCCAATGAAGACGTGAACCGCAACGGCGTGGTCGATTCAGTCGCGATCGTTCAAGCACCGGGAAATGTTTCGGAAGACGCCAGCGGCAACGGCCAGATCGACCCGCGCAAGGCCGATGTCCTGGTCACCTTCGAGGGCAGTTCCCGCACCAACGCCAGCGGGCAAGCCGTGCTGAAAATCACCTACCCGCAGAGCGTGGCGTCGTGGATCAGGTACCGCATTGAGGTGGTCGCCTCAGGCGTTGCCGGGAGTGAAGGCAAGGCCAAGATCTCAGACATCCTGTCCGTTCTTGCAGAAGACGTGAGCGATGGCGAGACGACGCCGGCGTTTGTCTCGTCGCCTTACAACGATGAGCGCTACACCGCCAGCACGTCACCCACCAAGACGATGGATGACTACCTGGAACTGCGGAACTACACCCGAGTGGCACCGTCCGCTGCGCTGCCGGCGGCGTTCAGCCTTTGCACCAGGAAGTAATTGAGCCAGGTGTCTGGCGCTCATCGGAACGCGATCATGACGGCAGGGCGTGCTGCTGCGCTCATGTCCTCCGTCGTCGGCCTGGCGGCCTCCTCCTCCCCCTTTACTTCGCTACGCAGCACGTCCCACCGTCCTGATCCTTCAGCAGCGGATCTTCTCGAACGTTACCCCACCACCGCTGGTTTCAGCCGAGGGTGTAGTGTTGCCGGCATAACGAAGTAAAGGAGGTGACTGAGGCTCGAGAGAGCCTCAGTCGGGGGAGTGAGCCCCAGGTACAAACACCCCAATAGACGGTTTGTGCATGGCGAACCCCCAGGGCCATTGGCCCCGGGCAGGTGTGGAATCCGCCGCCCGACGCCCTCGGCTTGCTCAGGCAGCCAAGCCCAACGGCAATCAGCTCTTTGAAGCGCCCACACGCTGCTTCACAGCGACACCACCTGCAGGGTGTTGACGCACTGCCAACATCGGCCCAGCCTGTTTGGCTGCATCGCGCCCCAACAACACCCGAATGCCCACGCCCTGCATCAAGCCGGGTTGGTGAACCACCGCCACGCTCAAGCCCAAGGCCTTGGCCAGGGTGGCCGCCGCAGCGCGGTCTTGCTCCGAGCGGTACTGGACTTCGGTGTGCATCACGTTGTAGTGGCGGTGGTTGGTTAACCGCACAGCGCCGATGCCATTGGCTGCCGACTGCTGCGCCGCCGTGAACCGAGCCAGGCCTTCTCGGCCGGCGCCATTGCTGAATTCGACCTTGAGCTTGGCCAAGCCTTCAGCCGCAGTGGGCAGCGCCACCACAGGCGGCAACACCAGCTGCGCCAAAGTAACGGTTGAGGTCACTGGTGGCATGGCCGCAACAGGTGCTGCAACCGGCGCCGTGCCCGGCTTTGCAACAGTTGCGGCGGTGTCCTTCGCAGGCCTGGATGCCTCGCTCGACTCGGTAGCTTGTGCAACCGGCACTTCGCGCGGCATGACTCGCGCAACCGCCCGCGGCGCGGGCAGCGCCACGGCCACGGCAGGCACATCTGGCGCCTTGAGTTCAAGAATATGCGGGCTTTGCTGCACCCAGCGCATGCCTTGGGCAGGTGCGGTTTCAGGTGGCGTCTTCGCAGCGGCGACTTGTACCGGCACGAACGCTGGCGCTGGCAAGGCCGCAGGCACGACCGCTTGCGCGGGTACGGGCACGGGCATTGCCGCGGGCACGACCGCTTGCGTGGGCATGGCCACGGCTGCTTGCATCGGCACGGCCACGGGCACAGGAACGGCCACGGCAGCTTGCGCGGGCACGGTCGCTGCAGCCGGCGTCAAGGTGGCAGCCACCACCGGCGCCACGGCGGCAACGATCGGCTTGCCCGCCGGCTCAGCTTGCGCCACCACGGGCACCGGCGCGGCGCGTTCGGCCTGAATCTTGGCCGCGGCAACAAGCTGGGCCAATTGGTCGCGCACGCCGGGCCAGACCTGCGTGTCTTGCGGCGCCAGGCGGATGGCCTGCTCGACATGCACGCGCGCAGGCTCGAACTGGCCGCCGCGAATGAGCAGCATGCTCAGGTTGCCATGCAGGTGCGCAGCATTGGGCTGCAATTCGATGGCACCGCGCAGCGCGGCAACAGCTTCATCGGTACGGCCCAGGCGCGAAAGCGCCACAGCGCGGCCGTTGAAGGCATCCACCCATTTCGGTTGCATCGCCATGGCGCGGTCAAACCAGGCCAGGGCCGTTTCATTGCGGCCATCGGCCAGGGCCTGTTTGCCCAGTTGGTATGCCGACTCGGCCGACAACGGGGCCGTTTCAACGCGCAACATCGGCTCCACTTGAAATACCTTCGACGCGGCTGGCGGCATGCTTTGCGGGCTCAACCCGACGCAGCCGGCCAAGAGCGTGCCCACGGCCAGGGCGGCGCCACTGCGCAGCGGCATTGGCCTGGCAGCGGCTTGCGTGCGGGTGGCGGGTTTCGTTGCAGGCTTGCGTGGGCGAGTAACCATGATTGAAACCTCCTGGGTGGTTCTGGTAGGGGCCGCCACTGGTTGCGGAAAACGGCAACGCATCTGCACCGCAGCGCGCCGGCTGGTGGCTGCACGCGGTGGGGAAAGGGTCTTGGTGGTCGCAGGCATGGTCGCACTCCTTCTATTCAACGACCCGCCATGATCGGAATGATGCTGCGCGCCAGGCCGATGACGGCCGGCCCCACCAGCACCAGCATGATGGCGGGGAAGATCGTCAGCAGCAGGGGAAACAGCAGCTTGGTGGGCACCTTGGATGCCGCTTCTTCGGCGCGGTATTGCCGGCGGGTGCGCGAATCTTCGGCATGCACACGCATTGAATCCGCCACGCTGGTGCCGAAGCGATCAGCTTGCAGGATCATCGACACAAACATGCTGATCTCGCCGACACCGGTTCGTGCGGCCAGGTTGCGCAGTGCCCGTTCGCGGGTCGAGCCGATGCGCAATTCGATGCCCACCAACTGCAACTCATCAGCCAGCGCCGGGCTGCGCAGGCCAATTTCCTGCGCGGCGCGTTGCAGCGCCATGTCCAGGCTCAAACCGGCCTCAATGCACACCACCATCAGGTCGATGGCGTCGGGGAAGGCTTCAAAAAGGTCGCGCTGGCGCCGTGCGGCCATCGAGCCCAACACCATGTTCGGCAGGTAATAGCCCAGCGCGGCCGCGCTGAACACCAGAAGCATCACGGTTTGCCCCTGCATGCGCAGCGTGCCGAACTGCACCCCCAGCCACATGATCAACGGCAAGCCCAACGCCAGCACCACCTTCAGCGCGAAGAAGTACATCGGCGCTGACCGCGAGCGAATGCCTGCGTTCATGAACTTGGCGCGAAAGCGGGTGATCTCTTCTTCAGCTTCAGGTGTCGCCAGGCGCGCGACAGGGACGGCCATCCTGTGCAGCGCACCGCCAGTCGCGTCGGCATCGACCTGCGCATACTTGCCAAGCCGCCCGCCTGCAGCAACCTGACCCATGCGCTCGCGAATGCGGCTGCGCCGATCCCATATTTGCATGGTGGCCCAGATCACGCCCACCACGGCGGCAAACAGGAGCACTAAAACCAAAATCTCAACAGGCGGCATGGTCTAGACCCTGATCTTCACCAGCCGCCACATCCAGAAGATGCCGATGACATACATCACGGCGCAGGCGTAGATGAGGTTCAATCCCGCTGGGTCGGTCCACAACAGCGACATGAACTTCGGGTTCATCAAGTTGATGATGAAAGCCATGACGATGGGCATGAGGCCCAGGATCCAGGCCGACAACTTGCCTTCGGCAGCCAGCACCTTCACCTTGCCCAAGAGCTTGAAGCGGCTGCGCACCAGAGCCCCGATATTGCCCAGCACCTCGGCCAGGTTGCCGCCGGTTTCGCGCTGCAGGAGCACAGCGATCACGAAAAACCGCACGTCATCAATGGGCAGCCGCTTGGCCAGGTTGCGAAAGGCATCGTCCAGAGACAGCCCGAAGTTCATTTCGTCGTGAACGATGCGGAATTCTTGCGCCAGCGGGTCGGGTGACTCTTCGGCCACCATTTGCAGCGTAGCCGGGAAGGCATGGCCGGCACGCATGGCACGCGCAATCAAGTCGATCGCGTCAGGCAGTTGTGCCTCCATCTGGCCCAGGCGCTTGCCGCGTTCATGCAGCACCCAAGCGATCGGCGCAGCCGCTGCCAACCCGCCAACAATCAAGGCAACCATCGTGGGCCGGTTCAACAACACGGTTGCAAGGAACCCGACCGTACCAAGACCCAGGCAGGACAGCAGCAACCGCGAGACACTGAAATCACGCCCCGACTGTTCAATGATCCGATCCAGCGCCGAAAGACGCGGCACCGTCAGGAGCAGTTGCTCCATGAATGACGACTCCTGGGTCTTGAGCAGATCACCGCGGTTGGCGCCGCCGGCCGACAAGTTGCGCACGCGCCGGCGCAGCCTCTGCACCTCGGGGCCGCGGGCGCGATCCCACAGCAAGTAGCCGCCTTCCAGGCCGAAGACCACGGCCACAAAGGCCACCACGAGCGTCAGAACCAGGCCGGTGTCCATGGTGTTCAGCGCGGCTTGGGCGCCGGCTTGCCCACCGCGTAAATGCGCGAAGGGTCGTAGATGTCATCAGGCACGTTTTGCCCGAACGCGCGCAATCGGTCTTGGAACTTGGGCCGCACCCCCGCCGCCTTGAAATGGCCGGTGACCTGGCCGTCACTGTCGATGCCCGCCTGGCTGAAGACGAAGATGTCTTGCAGCGTGAGCGTGTCGCCTTCCATGCCGGTGACCTCAGTCAGAGAGATCATCTTGCGCTTGCCGTCTGACAGCCGTTGAATCTGGATCACCGCTGAAAGTGCCGATGCAATTTGCTGGCGCGCCGCCCGCGGCGGCATCGGCATGCCGGCCATGCCGATCATGTTTTCCACCCGCATCAGCGCGTCGCGCGCGGTGTTGGCGTGCACCGTGGCCATCGAGCCTTCGTGGCCGGTGTTCATGGCCTGCAACATGTCGAAGGCTTCGCTGCCGCGCACCTCGCCCAGGATGATGCGGTCTGGCCGCATGCGCAGTGCATTGCGCACCAGGGCACGCTGGTTCACTTCGCCGCTGCCTTCGATGTTTGCCGGCCGCGTTTCAAGCCGCACCACATGGGGCTGCTGCATTTGCAGCTCGGCCGCGTCTTCGATGGTGACGACGCGCTCGTCTGCCGGAATGAAGCCGGAAAGAATGTTCAGCGTCGTCGTCTTGCCGCTGCCCGTGCCGCCGGAAATGAGGATGTTCAGCTTGGCCTTGACCATGGCCTCCAGCAGTTCGGCCATTTCAGGTGTGAGCGTGCCGAACTGAAGCAGGTTCTCCATCTTCAGTGGCGTGCGCGAAAACTTGCGGATCGACAGCACCGGGCCATCAAGCGCCAGCGGCGGAATGATGGCGTTGACGCGCGAGCCGTCTTGCAGCCGCGCATCCACCATCGGGCTGGATTCGTCGATGCGCCGGCCGATGCGCGAGACGATCTTGTCGATGATCTTCATCAAATGCTTGTCATCATCGAAATGCACAGCGGTGAGCTCAAGCTTGCCGCGCCGTTCCACATAAACCTGTTTGTGGTTGTTGACCAGGATGTCGTTGATCGACGCGTCATTGAGCAGCGGCTCCAGCGGCCCCAGGCCCATGACTTCGTATTCGATGTCGCTGACCACCTGGCGCCGCTCGGCGGCATTGAAGGGTATGGCGCTCTCAGCGATCATGCGTTCAACCAGGGTACGCACCTCTTCGCGCAGCCGGTGCGGCTCCAGCGTGCCCAGGGCGTTCAGGTCAACACGCTCCAGCAGTTGGCGATAGAGATCGCTCTTGAGCTGGGTGTAGCCGGTGCTGCGCGCCACGTTGGCGTGGCGGCGGTCACCCAAATCACCGAAACGCGATTCAATGCCATCGGCCAGGCGCGAATCGGCGAAATCAGGCGTGGCACGGTTGTGCGCCGGCGCGCTGGCGCGCGGCGCGGCAGGGCTCGACGGCGGCACGGAAGGAATCGTGTCAACCGCGTCGCCCGACTTGGCGCCTTCACGCGGTGCGTCGCGGGTCCAACTGGCCAGACGGTCTTTGAGTGACATGTGAAAAGCTCCCTGCAAGCTCAAGTTGTTTTAGGCGCTGGCGCTTACGTTCGCGCGCGCGAGAGGCCACGAAACCACCCGCTGGAGCGGGTTTCAAGTTCCTGTGGCAGCCACTCGTCGGTCCACGCCACCAGGGCCTTGGCCACCGGGTCGCGCGGTGTGTGGCGCAACAGCGGCAGGCCATGGTTGATGGCATAGGCCACGTTGGCGTAGCTGTTGGGTATTTCGCGCGCACTGCTGAATTGCAGGGAGCGGCGAATATCGGCCGCGCTCAGGTCACTGCCTTTCTCAAC
The DNA here is from genome assembly GCA_043756905.1 of Burkholderiales bacterium. Lineage (GTDB taxonomy): Bacteria > Pseudomonadota > Gammaproteobacteria > Burkholderiales > Burkholderiaceae_C > Rubrivivax. The sequence goes on from JAYUQE010000594.1 coordinate 11,059, forward strand.
GCGGTTGATCACCAGTTCGATCTTTTCTTGCGGGTAACCCAGTTCGCGCAGCAGGTTGAGCAGGCGCCTGCCGTCGTGCAAAAAAGGCAAGGTGGACTGCGCGATCAGGTACAGGCGCTGCGCCATGTCTAGCGCACGCAGGGTCACGGCATCGGGCACCCGGCCAAGATCGAGCACGACGAAATCAAACCGCGTGGCGGCCAGTGCGATGATGTGCGCCACGGTTTCGGCGCGGATGCCCACTGCGGCGTCCAGCGTTTCGGGAGCGGCCAGCAACCACAAGTGGCTGGCGCATTTGAGCATGGCGCTTTCCAGCAAAGCGGCGTCGAGCCTGTGTTCCTGCTGCGCCAGGTCAGCCATCGTGCTGGTGACCGGCTGGTCGGAAATGAAGATGGCCGCGTCGCCCAGGTGCAGGTTGAGGTCGATCACCGCAACGCGCTTCTTGCCGCGCGACAAGGCATGCGCAAAACTCGTGGCCAGGAAGGTGGCGCCACTGCCACCCTTCACCGGCATGAAGGCGATGACCTGGCCCTCTGACTGCGCGCCTTCACGCTGCGACATCAGCCGTTCGATCTGGCGGCCATAGGCGGCCTTGAATTCACCGTTGGCCAGCGGCGTGTGCACCACCTCGCGAATGCCCGCGCGCATGGCGCTCATCAGCGTGGCCTGGCTGCGGTCGGCCGTGAGCAGGATGACCGAGGTGCCGGGCTGGCTGTTCAGCGCGCCGCCGAGCATTTGCAGGTCGTCATTGCCGATCGCCGGCAATTCCGCCACCAGCAAATCGGGGCGGCCTTGCAAGACTTCCATGCACACCGCGTCGATGCTGCCGACCTGGCTTTGCACGTCGGCCTGGCCCTTTGCCACGGCAATGTCGCGCGCCACAGCCTGCACGGCAGTGGGGCTGGGTGCGACAACGGAAACTTTGATGGACATGGAAGGCGCTGCCTATTCGAATTTCAACTGCACAGCGTGTTTCCGGCGCTGTCCATGCTCTCGCGTGGCAGATAGGTCGTGGCTGTAGGCAGGGTCAGGGTGATCGGCAGGAACGGCGCGATCGAAGGGATGCTACAGCCCGACAGGCTGATCGTGACACCGGTGCAATTGGAGCTGTCAGTGGGTGTGCAAACGCCAGGCGGAACGGTTGAATATGTCTTGGTAATGTCCACACAGGTGGCGGTGGCCAAAAAGGGCGCCATGCGTAGCTCGATCCCTGCCGCATTCTTGGCACAAACCACCGCCACGCGTGCTCCGGCGCGGGCAGCCTCGTTTGCCGAGTTGATGGCAAATAACCAACGCGAGAAATCAATCATCGCAAGTAATGATGCAAGGAAAATTCCGAACACCAATACAAACTCAATCGCTGCCGAGCCACGTTGCTGTCGCATACGAGTCTGAACTTCAGAAGAAGACAAAGGGCACCGTTACGCTGATGGTTTCCAGGGTAATCCCGGGAAACACACTTGCCATCCAAGGCGATATCGGGTAACCAGATATCGAAACCGTCACCAGATTCATGGCGCCCGCCGGCGCGCCTGCGTCGACCGAATTGACCTCGGGGTTGGCAATGGGCTCGAGTATGAAGACCATGCCAGTGGTGAGACCCGGCAACAATGGCGTCGTGCCAGCGGTTTCTGTGCCAAAAACGACGATGTTCTTGGCGCTGGTCTGCCGCGCTGTGCTTTCGGGCTCACCCACAGAAAGGTACCGTGCCGCCGTGCGCGCCCCCTTGGCCAAGGTCTCGTAGGCATACAGCGCCCGCCCGACCTCGATGGTGCCGACCGTCAGACTGACCATCGCCATCAATATGAGCGCTAACTCAATCGCAGCGGCACCCATGCATCGATTGCGACACGGCAAATTGGTTTGAAGTTTCTTGCCCATTGCGCGCCTACTTTGCCAATACAGGCACCAGAGGCCCGAATGCACCACCACCCAGCCCGCTGCTGGCACAGGGTGTGCCAGGGGTATCGGCCAGGCCCAGGTATTCAATATCGAGGGTCGTGGTGACTTGCGACCAGCTCGCGGCGCTGCCACCGTTTGCAACTGGCGCAAGGAGCAAAACGCAAGCGAAGTCCAGCACGGGCGGATTTGCGCCACCCGCATCCCAAACCGAGCAATCCACCATGGCTGCGGTCACCACCCGGCGCGACACTCCGCGGGCAAGGTGCTGGCCAGATGTCAGCACCGTATTCGGGCCCGCGTACGTGCCTTGAAAGGGCGTGCGCGCAGCCTGCCTGATGACGTAGTCAGCGTAGTTGTTGCTTCCTGTTGGGTAGCTGTAGCCCGTGAAGTCTGGCAGGGGCCCTGTCGTAGCGCTAAGTGGATTCCTGTAAACACCAAAGCGCGAATTCCAAGCACCCTCTAATGTGGACATCACACCGGCTTCACCCACGGTGGTTCCTGGGGCCACCGCACAGGTGCCAGCTCCCAGTATCAAGTTGCGCACCTCCGAGGCGCCACCAGACGGAGGCGAGAAGTCCAGCCAGCCAAAATTGCCGGTGCCGTAGCTGCCAGAACCGGGGTCCGTCACCCCAATCTTGCGCGTGCCGGGAGTCAATCCCCATGGCGCCGTGGTGGTGCCTGGCGTGATGCACACCGCAACCGGAAATGCGCAAACGGACTGGGCATTTCCGAGCTTGGCCACAGCCTCGCCGGCAACTGTGGCGGTGGATGACGTGCTGCCGATGAACCAATTCAGCAAGGGCTTGAAGAACAGCGTGTTGCCTGCATCAATGTATGAACAGCGAACGAACTTGGCGGTGACGGGAGTGATCCCCGCGTAGCTCGCCGTGGTTGCAGCCACCCACGTGTCTGCGTCTGTAAGAACGGTGTTGAACTTCACGATCACGTTGTCCAGGTCAAAGTCATCCTTCTGAAAGTGCAGTCGATTCACCGATTGGGTCGTACGCACCCCCGATGCGCCCACCCGGGTGATGTCCATGGTGGCTTTACCGCGCCTGATCGCGGCGTCAAATATGTTGGGGTCGTTAGCGAGTGTCAGCGACGAGCTTGCCGCCAACGCGCACGAATCCATCGCATTCTGAATTTCAGTCCTGTAGACGAACAGCCGCGCCAGATCGACCACCAGCGCGCCGAACCCGAACAGGATGGGCAGGGTGATCAGCGCCAGCATGGCTATCGCGCCGCGCTGCGCCGCGCGGCGGAGTGACGTTGGAACGAAAGCATGCATGGCGAGCCCCCTCACTGCCCGGCGCTTGAAGCCGTGACGCCAATCACCTGGAACGTTGGCGGCGGGGTCTTGTAGCTGTCGCGCTGCTTGGCCAAGGTGTTGCGGGCCGCGTGTGCATCGGCCAACGCCGGCAGCGCGCTGTCACGCCCAGCCGTGGGGTTCAGGGTTTGCAGCGCCACGGCATGGCGCACGCTCTGGCCAAAGGCCTGGTCGAGGTTCGGGCTGGTCGCCATGCAGCCGCTCAGCAGGGCCACAGCCAAACTCAACGGAACGACAGGGGTGCGGATCATGGTGTGGCCCTCACTTCAATTGCAGGTTGTCGGCGGGTGGTTTGGGCGCAGTGGCTTTGCGGCCACCATCGGGAACGTCAGCCCGGCCCGAGCCTTCGAGCTTGCCGTCGCGGATCATTTCAAGCCGCGAGGGCGGCACGAAACTATCGGTGGGCAAGGCCACGTCACCTGGCAGCGACTTGATCAGCCGCGCGGTGATGACGAACAGCAACTCGGTGCGATCTGTCTGGAATTCGGTGGAGCGGAACAGCGCGCCAAGCACGGGCAAGTCGCCCAGGAACGGGAATCGGCTGATGTTTTCGGTGACGTTGTTCTTGATCAACCCGGCAATGGCCATGCTCTGCCCATCGCGCAGCAAAACGGTGGTGGCAACACGGCGCGTGGTGAAGCTGGGCAACACCGCGGTGGCACCGCCCACGGTGGTGAACGGGCTGCCGGTGCGGGTGAGTTCTGACACTTCAGGCGCCACTTTCAGGTGAATCACGTCACCGTCGAGCACCACGGGCATGAACTTCAGGCCGACGCCGAATTCCTTTTCTTCCAGGGTGATGGTCACGCCACCGGTGTCACTCGTGCGTGCAACCGGAATGAAGACCTTGCCCCCGGCGAGGAAGCTGCCTTCCTGGCCGCTGACGGCCACGATGTTCGGTTCGGCCAGGATCTTGACCACGCCGTCGTCGCGCTTGGCGTCGACCGAGGCCGAAGAGCCGCGCGAGTTTCGCGCCACGAGGCTGCCGAACACGTCTTGCAATTGCGAAGTGAGCAGGCCGTAATGAATGCCGCCCAAGGTGCGGCCAATGTTCAGGCTGATGCCGAATTGGTCGAGCAACGTGCGCGAGACTTCGGCCACTTTCACTTCGAGCATCACCTGCTGCGCCTGCGCAATGGCCATCAGGTTGATGACGCGCGGCGAGGTGGCACCGCCGCCGCCGCCACCACCGCCACCACCGCCGCCAGCGCCGGCTGCGCCCACACCCTGGCCAGCCGCTGCGGCGGCCACGGGCCGCGCAAAGGCGCGCGCAAAGCCTTCGGCCACCGACACCGCGTGGTCGGCCTTGACCGAACTGCTGACCACGCCCGACAGCACGATGGAGTCGGCCGCCGAACGAACGACGATGCCTTTTTCATTCGGCAAGATGGCTTCGATCTGGCGCTGCAAGGTGACCGTGTCGATGGTGACCGAGACATCCAGCACGGTGACCTGCCCGCCCTTGCGCCACAGCATCACGTTCGACGAACCGAATGTCTTGCCCAGCAAGTAAAGCTCCCGCGTGCCGGTGAGGGTGACGTCAAGCACCGCCGGGTTGCCCAGCGAAATGCGTTCGATCGGTGCGGGCAGCCGCACCAGGGTGGATTTGCCCACCGTGAGCGTGATGGGTGGGGCCACGTCGGCGCCAGACTCAATCACCTGGATGTTGGCCGCGCCTTGCGCCTGCGCCTGCGCCGGCAACTGCACCTGCACCAGCACCAGCAGGCCCAGGCACAGCCCGAGAGCCGCCTGCACCAGAACCCTGCCGCTGCGTGTGGAAATTGTGGTTGGGGCCTGCATCACATCTCCACCGTCGAACGGCTGACGCCGCGAATGACTTCGATCTTGGTCAAATCGGGCTTGGCCTCGGGCGGCGGCGCCGCGGGTTTGGGCGGCTCGGGTTTGGGTGCCGCAGCCACCACGCGCTTCACGGGCGCGGGCTTGGGTGGCGCCACGGCCACCGGTGCGGCCGGCGCGCTGGCCGCCGGGTTGGCGGCGAACAGGTCAGCCTTGCTCATGCCCACGCTGCGCGTGGGCTGGGTGTCGAGCTGGTTGCGCAGCACCAAAGACAGGCTGCCCACGCTGCGTGCCACATCCAGCAGTTCGGCCTGGTCGGGCGTGACTTCCAGCGTCACCGCCGACACGACCTTGGGTTTGGTTTCGTCGCGGCTGGCCTCTTGCGCAATGGCCAGCACCAGGATGCGTTCGAGCACGATCTTCGACATCGCCGCGCCCTGATTGCGCTTGTTGCTTTCGTCGTCGACCGTGGTGTGGACCATCACATCGACATGGCTGCCCGGCAGCGCGAAGCCGGCCACGCCCACCACTTCATTCACCTTCACCGTGATGGCGCGCTTGCCAGTACCGATGACGGCTGACAGGCCCCCCTTGCTGCCCTTGGCGGCGAGCTTGGATTCGAGAATGGGTTCGCCGCGGGTGAGCGCGGTTCTCAGCACCCGGCCTTCAAGCTCCTTCGGGTCGCGAAAGCCGCCATCGGGCAGCACGGTGGCAGACCACGCCACTGAGGTGAGCGCGGTAATCTCCAGCGGCTGGCCCAGGTTCAGGTCGCGTGCGGCCACCACCAGTTGGGCGCCTGCGCCACCGCGCTGGTTGAGCCACTTTGCTGCCATCACCACCGCCGCCAGGCCGGCCAGCACCGCCAGCACCAACACGATGATTGCGCGCGTGTTTTTCATGTTTCCATCCCCGAGGTTGATACGCAGTATCGCCCGCGCACCCTAGTGCAGCCAGCAATCTCTGTAGTTCATGCCCACCACCACCAGCGTGCCCAGGGCGATGGCGAAGGCATAAGGTAAACGATAAGCGGAAAAACCTGTACCCGCGCTCGCGGGGGCCGAACTAGGGATGCGTTCCTTTGTGGCAGCAAAGCGAAAGCGCAGCGAGAAAAAAACCAGGCTGGCCAAAGCCAGGACGCCGCCTGCAACCAGCGTGGCCAATAGCACCATGGGCACGCTGCGCAGGCCCAGAAAGACTGCCACCATGGCCAGCAACTTGGCGTCGCCCGCGCCGAAGAGCTTGAGCTTCCACAGGGCAAAGCCAAGAACCAGCATCAGCAGACCCGCCGCCGCGGCATTGGCCAGGCCCAGGGCGCCGGGCCGCGCGCAATCAAGCACGCCACCACCTGCAACGCCGAAGGCATGCCAGGCCAGACCGGCGGCTGTGCCGGCAATCACCAATGCGTTGGGAATCTTGCGCTGGCGCCAGTCGGACGCGCAGGCTGCTACCAGCGCGCCAAAAAGAATGAGCGGGCCCATAACACCCTGTGTCGCTTCGCCCATGTTGTTTCGCTCTCCCAGTTCAGTGTTCGAACGCAGATACCAACCATAGGGGCTAAGTCAGCGTCTTCGCATCACACGCTGCCGCCGGCCACAAAGCAAACGACCGGGCGCTTTGCCCGGTCGTTTGCTTGCTTGAAGCGGGCCGCTGGCCTCGCCTACCGCGCAAGCGCGGGGCCAGTGAACCCGTGATTCAGGTTAGAGCGAAGCGGCAATGGTGTTCAACTCGGTTCCAACCACGTTGAAGAAGTTGTTGATCTCGCCGCCCAGATAACCGGCGCCAATCACGATGGCCATGGCGATGAGCGCGGCGATCAGCGCGTATTCAATGGCGGCAGCGCCGTCTTCGTCTTGCAGGAATTGCTTGATGTAGGTGAGCATGATGAGATCCCTATGAAAAGTTGAAAGAAGGTTCGAAACAAACCCGGTCCCGTTTCTGTCCTCCCCTTTTGAAGGCCCAGCCATCCGTTTGACCGTGAACGAAGAATGCACCCTGTAAGAGGCGGTAACAACCCCCCGTCTAGGCGGAAAGGGTAGGTCTTGCCCCTAGGAGTAGGGGGCGGGGGTGTGAATTTGTCGCGAAATCCTGTTGCTTTTGGTTTCAGGTTGCGTGGGCATACCGAACGCATCAGCGAAGGCGGCGCCAATCAAAGACGGCTGCCGAGCCGGGCAGGCTTGGCGCGTCAACCGCCTCCGCCCTGACACTCTCGCACGCGACGGGCTGCAAACCTGGGTCTGCCGTACAGAATTCGCGCAAGCGCTGCAACAGGTATTGCGAATGCTCTGCCCGCCCCTCGCGAGCCGCGGCGCGTGCCCATGCAGCGAGAAGTTTGCGGTCGATGATGAACTGCCGCGCGCGCAGGCTCACTGCGGTGGTGGCATCAAGCTCAGTGGCCTCAATCCAATCGACATAGGCCGAGAACAACACCGTGGATCGAGCGCTCGCAACTGAGGCTGGCAACGGCAAGCGGCGATCCACCGCATAGGCCAACTGGA
>JAYUQE010000595.1:0-2442 GCA_043756905.1 Burkholderiales bacterium
GCCAGGTTCACCACCACCGCCTGCCCGGCCTGGCGTTGACTTTGCTGTTCCAGCCGCTGGTTGAGGTGCTCGGTGAGCAAGTCACCCCAGTACGCATACAGGTTCCTGGCCCGGCCCAGCGGCAGCGCGGTGCCCATTTCAAGGCGATAAGGCTGCAGGGCATCGAGCGGGCGCAGCGCGCCCGTACAGGCCCGACAGGATCACCAGGTGTTCCTGCGCCCAGAGCAGGTCGGCGGTGCCCAGGCTGGGCGCGTCCAACCCGGTGTACACAGCGCCGGCGAAGGTGAGCACCGCCGGGCGGCTGTTGGCCGGCGTGGCCGGCAGGCTGAATGCCTGGTAGCGCTGCACGTTGAGCTGCGCCAGCGCGCTCGACAAGCCCATCAACCTGGCCACGGCGCGCGGGCCCTTGCGTTTCAGGGTGTTGATCAGGCGCTGCGCCTGGGCGCTGAACAGCGGCTCGGTGGTGGCCTGGCGCAGGGCGCTGGGCACGGGTGTGTCGGTGTCAAGGGTTTTGGCGGGTGAGAGCAAGATCAACATGAGGCTTGAGTGGAAACGTACAAATAACGTACAAACGAGCGCGCCATGGCCGGCTGGGGCTCGGCCCCCCGCGCGGTTCAAGGAAAGCGCAGAGCCACATTTCCATGACAGCCACGAAGGCGAAACGTTGTGGCTCAACGATGCTGGCTGCTGCGGTCAAATCAACGGGAGGTTTTCCCCATGGTCAGATTGTCATGGCTGCGCCAGATGCTGATCGGCGCGGCGTTCGTTGCTGCGGTTCACGCCCAGGCCACCGGCCTGGCCACTTGCGATTCGGGCCCGAAGAGCGCCTGGCAGCCGCAGGCCAAGCTGGAAGAGATGCTCGCCACGCAGGGCTGGAAGGTGCGCCGTATCAAGGAAGACGGTGGCTGCTACGAGGTGTATGCGCTGAACGACAAGGGCGAGCGCGTCGAGGCCTACTTCCACCCGGTGACGCTGGCCGCCGTTCCCACCCGGGCACGCTGAACGCCATGACGCCAGCGCAGGGCCTGGTGGCGGTGTGGAGCTGGCCGTTGCGCGTGCTGCACTGGGCGCTGGCACTGGCCGTGGTGGCGGCGCTGGCCAGCCACGAAGCCGGGCGCATTCACGAGTGGATTGGCTATGGCGTGCTGGCGTTGGCGGCGCTGCGCACACTGCTGGGTTTCATCGGCCGACGCAGCATGCGGTTTGCCGCTTTCGTGCCTGCGCCGCAGGTGGCAATGGCCTATGCGCGCGATGTGCTGCGCGGCCGCGAGCGCCGCCACCTGAACCACAACCCGCTGGGCGGCTGGATGATCGTGGCGCTGCTGGGCTGCAGCGTCCTGGCTGCGGCCAGCGGTGCGCTGTATGTGACCGATGCGTTCTGGGGCCGGCGTGGCTGGGCGAGTTGCATGAAGGCAGCGGCGAGCTGTTTTATCTGCTGGTGCCGCTGCATGTGGGCGGGGTGCTGCTGGCTTCATGGCGGCACCGGGAGAACCTGGCCGCGGCCATGCTGCATGGCCGCAAGCGGGCGCCGGCGGGGGACGATCAAGCCTGATGCTGCGGCGCTGCATCACCTGAAGTCGCGGCTGTGGGTGACCAGCCCGTGCAGCAGCTCGGTGTGGTCAACCAACCTGCGCGCCACCAGGTGGCGCACCTCGCCCTGGCTTTGCCAGGTGCCGTAAACGGTGAGCAGCCGGCTGCCCATGAGCGCGCGCCGGTAGGCCAGCGCCACCGCCGGCCAGACGATGATGTTGACGGCGCCGGTTTCGTCTTCCAGGGTGACGAAGACCACGCCCTTGGCGGTTTCGGGCCGCTGCCGGTGGGTGACCAGGCCGCTGGCACGCGCCACCTGGCCGTTGCGCGCCTGGCGCAACTGCGCTGCCGGCTGCACCTTGAAGTTAGACATTTTTTCGCGCAGCAAGGCCAGCGGGTGCGTGGTCAAAGACAAGCCGGTGGTGCGGTAGTCGGCCAGCATCTCCTGCGCCGGCAGCGGCGCGGGCAGTTGCGCGGCGGCCTCTTGCGTGCGCGTGGCCTTGAGCAACGGCGTGGCGCGCGCATCAATGCCGGCCACGCTCCAGGCGGCCTGGTGGCGGTGGCCGGCCAGGCCTTGCAGCGCGCCCGCTTCGGCCAACTGGCGCAGCGCCAGCGCATCGAGTTCGGCGCGGCGGGCCAGGTCTTCGGCGTTCGCAAAAGGGGCTTGCGCGCGTGCGGCCAGCAGGCGCTGCGCCGCACTTTCAGCCAAGCCACTGATGCGGCTCAAGCCCAGGCGAACCGCATAACCGTGCTTTGCACAGGCCGAATGGGCGAGGGGTGGCTGTGCGCCGGCTGAACCCGCCTCGGATTGCAACACCGTGTCCCATTCGCTGCACAACACATCCACCGGCAGCACCGCCACGCCATGCTCGCGCGCATCGCGCACCAATTGCGCCGGGGCATAAAAGCCCA
>JAYUQE010000596.1:0-2441 GCA_043756905.1 Burkholderiales bacterium
GTACGTGGCCATGAAGTCGTACAAGACCGAGAACAACCCCAACCTGGGCCGCAGCAACGCCATCATGGTCGGGCAGGTGAAGCAGTTTTCACTGGCCGAATTGAAGGCGATGTCAGCCTACCTGGCCACGCTGCCGGGCGAAGTCAAGACCTTGGCGCAGGCCACGCGCCGGTAAATTCGCGCCACTCGAAGACAGGCCGCCGTCACCTGACCGCGGCCTTTTTCACGCCTGGCCCAGGCGGGTGCCGGGCCAATGGTGATGTGGAACGTTAACGCGTCTTGCTCACATTTGCGCGCGGCCGCCAGCGCGCCAGCAGCAGCGCATTGCTGACCACGCTGACGCTGGACAGCGCCATTGCCGCGCCGGCCCAAACCGGCGTCAGCAAGCCCAGTGCCGCGGCCGGAATCCCCACCACGTTGAAGGCAAAGGCCCAGAACAGGTTCTGGCGCAATTTGTGGCTGATGGCGTGCGAGAGTTGCAGCGCCTCGCTCACCAGGAACAAGTCGCCGCGCAGCAAGGTGATGCCGGCAGTTTCAGTGGCCACGGCGCTGCCGTTGCCCATGGCCAGGCCCACGTCGGCGGCGGCCAACGCCGGCGCGTCATTGATGCCGTCACCCACGAAGGCCACCTTGTCCTGTTCGGCCAGGCCTTGGCGCAAGCCCGCCACCACGGCGGCCTTGTCGGCCGGCAGCACCTGGGCATGCACCTCGTCGATGCCCAGCGCCGTGGCCACGGCCCGGGCCGCGCCCGGGTTGTCGCCGCTCACCAGCACCAGGCGCATGCCGCTGGCGCGCAGGCCGGCCAGCGCCGCCTTGGCTTCGGGCTTGAGCGTGTCGGTGAAGGCCAGCAGGCCCAGCACGGCCCAGCCTTGGCTGCCACCGCCGCCCACCCCAGTGGGCACAAGCAGCCAGCTCAACGAGTGGCCGCTGGCTTCCAGCGCCGCGGCCTGGGTGGCCATTTCGGCATTGGGTTCGGCACCCAGCTCGTCACGCCAGCGCGTGCTGCCCAGGCGCAGCAACGCACCATTGATCTGGCCTTCGATGCCGCGCCCAGGCACCGCACGTTGCGCGCTGGCCGCCCAGGTGGGGGCGCCTTGAGCTAGCGCAGACTGCGCCACGGCCGCGGCCAGCGGGTGCGTGCTGCCGGCCTGCAGCGCTGCGGCGCTGGCCAGCACGGCCTGGGGATCCGCCTGTTTGGCCACCAGCAACTGCGCCAGCCGGGGCTGGCCGAGCGTGAGCGTGCCGGTCTTGTCGAACGCGATCACGCGCACCGCACGCATCGTTTCCAGCGCCTGGGGGTCGCGCACCAGCAGGCCGCGTTGCGCCGCCAGGCCGGTGCCCACCATCAAAGTGGCCGGCGTGGCCAGGCCCAGCGCGCAGGGGCAGGCGATGACCAACACCGCCACCGCATGGATGATGGCCTGCGCCCAGTCGCCGTTGTGCCAGCCCCAGGCCACGCAGGTGACGAGCGCGATGACCACCACCACCGGCACGAACACCGCCGCCACCTGATCAACCAACAGTTGGATGTTCGGCTTCTTGGCCTGGGCTTGTTCCACCAGCTTGACGATGCGTGCCAGTTGCGTGGCCGCGCCGATGGCCATGGTGCGCACGCGCAGCAGGCCTTCGCCGTTGACGGCGCCGCCGGCCACCGCCGCGCCCACTTCGCGCGCCACGGGCAGGCTTTCACCGCTGAGCATGGATTCGTCGATGTGGCTGGCGCCTTCAATGATCTGGCCGTCCACCGGCACGCGCTCACCCGGGCGCACCACCACCACGTCGCCGAGCAGCACATCGCCCAGGCGCAACTCGACCACCTGGCCGCCGCGTTCGACCTGCGCCGTGGCCGGGCGCAGCGCGTGCAGCGCTTCCAGCGCCACCAGGGTGCGCTGTCGCGCCCGCGTTTCCAGCCACTTGCCCAACCGCACCAGGGTGATGACGACGGCGGCACTCTCAAAGTACAGGTGCGGCATCGCGTCAGGCGCGCGCAGCCATAACACCAGGCTCAAGCCGAACGCGGCGCTGGTGCCCAGGGCGACCAGCAAATCCATGTTGCCGCTGCCGTTGCGCAGCGCGGCCCAGCCGGCACGGTAGAAACGTGCGCCGAGCCAGAACTGCACCGGCGTGGCCAGCGCAAACTGCCAGGCGGCGGGCAGCATCCAGTGGCGGCCGAGCAGGTCGCCCAGCATCGGCAGCACCAGCGGCAGGCTCAGGGCGATGCCGGCCAACAGCTCCAGCCCCTCGCGCCGCTGTGCCGCCGCGCGGCGGCTGCAGCGCTCGGCTTCGGCCTGCAGGTCTTGCTCGGTGGCGTCGTCATGCACCGCGCCGGGCTCATAACCGGCGGCTGCAACGGCCTGCTGCAAGGCGGCCGGCAGCACGCCGGGCCGGGCGGTGACGTGGGCCTGCGCCGTCGCCAGGTTGACGCTGGCTTGCATCACGCC
>JAYUQE010000597.1:0-18482 GCA_043756905.1 Burkholderiales bacterium
CTACGCCCTACGCCACCTTGCAGCCCGCGCACAATCAATCCAAGAAAGCGGACAAGCTACTTGCTATCAAACCGGACAGTTCTATTTGCTGCCGACACTACGCCCGAACCCACGGTGGCCGCGCGCAAGGCCGTGGCGGCAGACAGGCAATGAATGCGCTGCGCCGGCCGCGCCGCGCTTGGTGCCAGCCTGTCAAAGCGCAGCACCGCCAAGGCCGTTTCGCCGGCCAGGGCAATGGGCCGTGTGGTCGCCACGCGAATGCCCGCCTTCTTGGCCAAGGTCATCGAGGCATGCTCGATGAGCGGCAAGTCGTACGGCTCGTTGTTGAAGAACTTGACCAGCCACTCACGCCCGTCAATCCACATCAAGGCCTTTGGCTTGGCGCCGCCCAGGCTGCCACCACGCGACACGACTTGCCGCTGCACTTCAGTCAGCATATCGCGCCCACCCTGGGCAATGGTGCTCACGGCATCGCGCAACACGCCGATGCTTTCCATGCGCGGCATCGGGCCCTGGCGGAACGGCAGGTATTGATCGGCCGAAGTCGACACGCCCAACGCGCCAAAGCGGTCTTCGCCCGCAAAGTACAAGGCGCCCATCAACGAAGTATCTTTGGGCTTCACCACGTAGCGGATCACCGTTTCACCCCAGCGGTCTGGGCGCGCATCGTCTACCGCGCCAGCGGCCTGACCCTTGGCCTGCGGGCGGTAGGGCTCGGCTGAGTTGGCGCCAAGCAACGGCATGTCGGCACTGAGCGCGAAGCCGTCTTGCAGCCAGCCTGGTGCATAGGCGAACGACACCCCGCTCGGCGCCACAGAAGGCGCCAGCCGGCCCGCCAGGCGGGGCTGGGCGGGGTTGGTCAAGACCCAAAGAAAGAGTTCATGAAAGCGCGTGCCGATGAAGCTTGGCTCAGCGCGTGCCGCAGTACGGGTGGCCGTGGCTTCACGCATCGCCACTCATCGTCATTTATCGCCGCTTGCGCGCAGCCGCGTGGCACGGGCCGCAGCGGAAGCCTGGGCTCGCGCCAGGCCAGTGGCTTTGGCGTTGGCCACGTCGCGGTTCAGCGCACCCAAATCAAACTCGGGTGCCGCCAAATGGGCCAAAGCCTCGGTGCGGCCAATGGCCCATAGCGCGTAGGCGTAGATGCCGATGCCCACGCCCGGCTCGCCAGCTTCCATGCGCAACAAGGTGGGCACCGACACGCCCATGCGCTGCGCCCAAACGGCCAGCGATTCCGCGCGCCGCAAGCGCGCCACCGCGAGGTCGGCGCCCAGTTTTTCAAGCGCCGCCAGGGCCTGCGGCGGCATTCTGGAAAACGTCTTTGGTGCCTTGGGCATAACAAAGACTATATGGAACACTCAAAATTAGTGCAATTCTTTGTTATCTATCTCACCCATGAACGCGGCATGAAAGGAGCGCTGCCCCGGCCCGGCAGTGCGCACGGCACCGCTGAGCAAGTTGAAAGTAAAGCGAGGCAGCAACTCGTCATTGCTGCCTGCGCCGGCCTTTGTTCGGTTCACTGCAATGTTGTCGGCATGGGTGCCGCGTTGGGTTGCGGCTTCAATCACTTGCCTTTGCGCAACATCTGCGCCAGGTCGTTCAGGCTCAGGTTGCGGTGGGCACTCTTTGCATCGTTCCATTCGGTCACCACACGTTGCGCCTCGGCCACGTCGCCGACATCCGTTGACTCCAGCACCAGCCGCCGCAACCAAGGCAGTGCGTTGCTTTCGAACACCGCCGTCTTGTTCGCCGGGGTGGCCTCACGCAGTGCGCAGTGCGCGGCACCGAAGTAGGCCTCAACGTGTTTGAGTTGCGCAGCGCGCAGCGTCCAGACGCAACTCTTGGCTTTGTCAGCGGTATCGCTGGTCACCACGCCGGAATAGAACGCTGCCAGAGTGAAAGCGGCCTCGCCGTTGCCCAGGCCGGCCGCTCGTTCCAAGAGCGCCAGGCCCTTTTCCATGCGTGGCTTGTCTTTGGCCTTGTAGCCTGCGGCCAGGGTGTTCAAGCCTTCGTCGGCCAGGGCTTCGGCCACGGCAAATGCCGGGTGCGCGGCACAGGCCAATACGCCGGCCACCACGGCCAGCACCATCCACTTGTTCATCAAGTTCCTCGCCCCGTCAACGCTTGTTCAGCGCCTTGTTGCTGCGCTCCTTTGTCTTTTCCTGCTGCCGCGCCGCGCTGTTGCGGGCAAGGGCCTTTTCGGTGCGCTCGCGTGTTTGGTCTTGCGTGCGCTGCGAGCCCGTTTGCGGTGGCTTGTTTTCCTTTGGCCGCGAGCGGCTCTGTTCGAGCGAGTTTTTGCCCTGCTTGTCTTGCGCGTTTGCGGGCCCTGCCACACCGATGAGCAATGCGGCTGTGACCATCGCGCACCACGTGAACTGTCGATTCATCTTCATCTCCTGGTTGACTTCAATTCAGAAACTGGCTCACCGGCTTGGTGACGGTGGCCCCCATCCAGCGTTCGTTTGCGCTGCGCACGGCCTGCGAGCGCATCTCGACGTACTTCATCGACACCGCCGAGGGCGTGACCAGCTTCACTTCAACAGGCCGCAGCACGTATTGGTTCTTGCCGGCGTCAAAGTCTTCAACCTTGCCGCGCAACTCGAACTGGTAGGTCACGTAGAGACACTTCTTGATGAACAGGATGCCCACGCAATCGGTGCTGTCTACCTGCAAGGCTTCGCGCCAGCTCACGAAGCTGCCCACCATCTTCTCCACCTGCGCGCGCCGTTCGCTGGCCACGCGCTCGCGTTCCAGCTCGGCCTTGCGCTCGTCGGCCTTCAGCTCGGCCAGCCGCGTACGGACCCGTGCCACGGTGCCAGCCCCGTCAGCGGCCGCGTATTTGTCGATGTGCGCTTGCGCGGCGACCACCGAAGCAATGGCCTCGAACTCCTGCACCTGCGCTTGCTTGTTGTACTCAGCGAGCTTGCCGCGCGCGCCCGCCACCAGCTTGTCTGGATCTTTGCTTTCGTATTGGCTGATGAAGGCCTGGGCCGCGGTGGCGTTGGCTATGGCATTGAACGCGGCGCGGTAGTCCTGGCGCGCCAACTGCACGGCCAGGGCTTGCGCCTTGGCGCGCAAGCCGTCGTCAGCAGCCCCGTGCTGGCGAATGAAGGCCTCGGCTGCGGCTTGCGTGCGAATGGCATCGAAAGCGGCCTGGCGATCCTTGACCTCGCGCTGTACTTTCATCTCAGCCAGTTGGGCTTTCGCACGCGGGATCAACTGCGCCGGGTCTTCACTGGCATAACGGTTGACGAAAGCCTCGCAGGCGGCCTCGGTGGTGCAGCCTGCGATGTCTTGCGCCTGCTGGTGCGCCACGGCGGCGCTGAGCTGCTCGCGTGCTTGGGCCACACCGGGCGCATCGCCGCCCATCTGGTACTTCTCGACATGGGCGCGCCAACCGGCCACGCTGGGCTGTGCCTGCAAGGCATCAAACTCGGCACCTTGCAGCCGCGTGCGCACGCTGGCCACCGCCGCGCCGCACACCGGACCGGCGGCGCGGCGGTATACATCCAACCACGCTTGCAGCTCGCCGGCCCCACGCACAGCGGCAGCGGGGGCCTGGCAGCTCGGCGCCAAACGGGCCTGCGCTTCAGGCACCAGGTTGAGTGAATCGTTGTGTTCGTGGCGATTGATGAATGCCGCCAGTTGGGTCGGGGTGGCCGCTGCGCGCAGTTCGTGAAAGGCGTTGTAGGCCGCCAGGGTGCGCGCAAAGTCTTTGCCCCCGCGCCAGCACTGCGCGCGGGCCGCCTGAACCTGGGCGGTGCTCATGCCCCGGGTTTGCCAGGTGGCACGGTTGGCTTCGCACTCGCGGGCCCGCGCAATCATGTCTCGCTGTTCGCTCGCTATGCATTCGCGCACGTCGGCAATGGCTTTTGCCGCCAGGCGCGCGGTGCACACCTGGTGCAACTCTTCGGTGTTGGCGCCCAACACCACGGGCGAACCGACCTTGCTGCCATCAGCCAATTGCAGGCTTGGCGCGCCTGCACATCCTGCCAGCAACGCGGCGGCCAGCGCCGAGCCAACGCGCCAACACGCGGGCACGCGAATCCAATGGTTCATACCTGATCTCTATCGTTAGATACGAAGTGGCGGCCGTGCGGACTGTGGCCACGCACGGCCGCTGGCTAGTCAGCGCATCTAATCAGCGCATTTAATAAGCGCATCACTTGCGCGAGCACTGCGAGGCGCTCATCGTCGATTCAGTGGCCTTGGGGTAACCGGCCTGGCGGCACAGTTGGTGGCCCTGCGGGTCGATGATCTTGGCGGCGTCGCCCGAGCTGCCGGCGCTGACTGATACGCTGATGCGTTCAATGCTGCCGCTGTTCGACTTGCAGTGCACGGTGCACGAATATTCCTGCGCCAAGGCACTGAGCGAACAGGTGGCAGCGAACGCCAGGGTGAGCAATTTTTTCATCACGACTCCTCAATGGTTGAATGGGCGTGGCATCACAGGCATGGCATAAATCTGCCGCAGTGCCAACCATTGAAAAGATGCGCCGTGCTGCGTTGTCTCAGGGTTCAAGTGCAACTTCGTGTTGCGCGGCCACCGCTCAACCCGGCATGCCCATCCACTGGTACGCCGCCCAATAGTAGGGGTGGGCCAGGGCCGTGCCGCGGTGCTTGCGCAGCCAATGGCGCTGCGCCTGCGCCAGGTGGCCGGCATGCAGTTCGCCCGCACGCCCGGCGGCGCTGCGCCAGGGGGCATAGAACTGCTGCATCCACTGCGCCGCGGCCGCATCATCAATGCGCCACAGCGTGGCCACCACACTGGGCACACCGGCGGCGTGCAAGGCGCCGGCAAAGCCGGCCCATTCTTTGCCGCTGCCAGGCGTGGCCGGCGTGGCTGACGCATAGGCCGCTTGCGGTGCCAAACCGGAATCACACGCCGACAGCAGCACCACGCGCACGCCCTGCCACGGCAATTGGCGCAGTTCGCGCAGCGGCATGCGGCTGCCGTCACCCAGCAGGAGGTAGGAGTTTTCTTCACCCGCAGCGTCCAGCACAAAGTGGCTGGCCAGGTGCACCACGCTGGGTTGCTGCGCCAAGGCGCGCGCCAGCGTTGATGAGGTGAAGGCCGCATCAAGCCCCTGCTGCACCGTGGCGCCGCGCAGGCCCTGCAACGCGGCCAGCTCATCGCGCACGCCGGGCAATGCACTGTGCTGAGCGTCGGGCAAGGTGCGGCCGAATGCAGCGAGCTTGATGGCGCCTGCTCGTGTGCGCGGCGCAGCGGGGGCGGAGTAAACACCCAGCTCCATGCTGACGCTGTAGCGCTGCGCCAGGTAGTTGCGCCCATCATGCAAGGCGGCGAAGGGCACATAGCGCAATGCGCCATCGGGCGCCAGGTGCAGATGCTTGATGCCACGCAGATGCGCTGCCAGCGGTGCGATCAGCCACTGGTGCAGTTGTTGGGCGGCGGCGGGCACCTGCGAGCCCGGCTTGACCAATTCAGCACGCAAGGCCTGCACCGTGCGGTTAAGTTGCGTGGCCGGCACGGGCATTGAGAAGCGCTGCCGCGTGGCACCGCGTTGCAGCACCACATCCACCGTGTCAGCCCGCACCAGGTATGCCAGCCGGGCCTGGGCCGCGCCCAGCCTGGCCGTTGCGCCGGGCTCTTGCTCTGTGGCGCTACCCCGTGGTGCGGGCGCGGTGGCCAGCGCTTGCAGGGCTTGTGCGCCGGCGGCCAGGGCGGCTTCAGCCTGCGGGTCAGCCGCGGCCAGGCGGTCTTTCCACAGGCTGTGTTGATCGGCCCGCCGCTGCGCTTGTGTGGCCTCTGCCTGCAAGGTTTGCTGCACCGGCGCCAACAGCGCGTTGCGTCGAGACTCCTCGCTGGTGTACGACAAACCGCGCACCCCGTTGGCCCGCACCGCAGCGCCGCGCGAGCGGCGGCGGAATTCATGCAGCTCTTCTTCGCGCAGCACCTCGATGGCTTGCTCAGCCTCGGCCAGGCGGCCGCTGTCGATCAACAAGCCGATGTAAGCCCGCAAGTCGGCCTCGTGCCCAGCCAGCATGGCCTGCTGCGCCACGCTGGCCGTATCGGGCAGGCCCTTGCGCAATTGCAACAACGCGAGTGCCGCGCGCTTGTAGACCCAGGCCGCACCTTCGGGCCGCAGCGGCGCCACCTGCCGGGCCAGGGCAAATTGCGCCAGCACTTGCATGCTGTCGTCATTGCCGGCCAGGGCGTACGCCGAGGCCTGTGCCGCGTGTTGCAGGCCAGCGGCATTGCCGGCCGGCAGGGCGGCCGCATCCATCACCAGCGGCATGGCGCGGGTGGCCTGCAAGGCACTGGAGTTCTCGGACACGATGCGACCCAGCAGTTCGCGGGCAAAGGCCCGCACCTGCGCTGCACCATCGTGTGCGGTGCTTTGCCACAGGGTATGGACGGGCCCGGTGGTAGCCAGGTCGTGCGACAGCACGGAGCGAATCTCGGCGTGCAGGTCAGCGCTCGCGCCCGGGTCGCCACGCAATGACCGCGCCTGTGCAAGCAGCAGTTTGGGCAAGGCGACTTCATTGCGGTCGATCAAGCTGGGCGTTTGCATGCCTTCGTCAATCGACATCTGCGCATATTCAACTGCACCGTCGTAGTCAGCCATGTCGATGTGCAGGCCCGCCAGGTTGTAGGCGCTGCGCATCAGGTTGGCATAGGGCCGCGGCTGCTGGCGCTGCAGGTAGTGCAGCAGCGCCAGGCCTTCATCGCGTGCATCAGCGAACCGGCCCACACCGGCAAATGCGCCCACGCGCTCGGAACGGTTGCCCATCAACAGGCGCTCATTGCCGCCCTGGTGGCGTTGCACCAGGGCGGCATAGTCATCGCTCAGGGCCAGTGCCTGCGCGGGGCGTTCAAGCTGGCGCATGGCAAAGATGCGGGCACGAAGAATCAACAGCGTGTTGACATGGCCGGGGCCCATCGCCGTAGCCAACTGCTGCTGCAACTGATCCATCCACACCGTGCGCGAACGCTTGCCGTACAGCTCGGCGCCGATCATGGTCAAGCCGGCCAGGGCCAGCTCGTCTGGTGGTGAGGTGGTGGCACGCGCGATCAAGTCTTCAATGGTTTGCAGCTCCAACTGATCGGCCTGCACCTCATGGCCTTTGTAGCGCAGTGCGTCCCAGAACCGGGCATGCGCACCGATGTAGAAGTCGTTCTGAATGCGCTGTTCGCGCGGCATGGCCGCGAAGTGCTTGAGCAGGGCTTGATGCGCCGCGAACAAGGGCTCGCTGCTCGCCACGCCGTCTTCCCAAGGCCCACCCGGGCGAGCATCGCAATACGCCAGGCTGGACCACAGCCAGAACACATCGCGCGACCACTCGGCTTGAAGGTCGGGCAGCATCTCTTGCCCAATGGCATGGCAAGTGGCGATGTCGCGAGCGTGGTAGGCCGCGAGGTTGCGCTGCATGGCGCTTTGGATGCGCTGGGTGCGGGCGGCGGCTTGGTCAGGTGACACAGCCGCTGGTTGCGCAGCGCACAGCGCGGAGCAAAGGGCCGCGGCCGAAGTGATGATTCGATTCAGTCTCAACTCGTTTGCCAAGCCCGATCGCCCGCGGTTCACCTGTTGCCCCGCGCGGCTAACCGCAAACATGGGCACTCACGCGGCGGCCAGGATCCGAAATCCCGTCGCTTTCACAACTGGCCTGACCTGTGTCTTGTTGCGCTGGAGATCAACCAGCCCATAGCGCGACATCGTTTTCAAGGTGCGCGACAGGTTGCCCGGCTGCCGCCCTGCGGCCTTGGCCAGCGCCGCCATGGAGTCGGGTTTGGTTTCCCGGATGAGCTTGAGCAGCGTGCGGTTCTGATCGCTCAGCACTTCGGCCACCGACTTCATGGACGTGAACCAGATCTTGGGCTCACCCGGTTTGGGCTTGTAGTCGCCTTTAGCGATGGCGATGGCCCGAGCCCGAACTTGCGCTTGTGGCATGACACCGATGACGAAGGTCTTCATTGCTGTGCTTCCTTGATCACGCGATCCGCTTCGGCGAAGAAGTCCTCAAGCAACTGCTGCGCGGATTCGAATGCGTAGGGGGTCCCTTTGTCGCTCGCGGTCCGATGACGATGGTCATAAGGCCATTGCCGCCCAGCGAACTTGAACTTCTTCGGGGGTTTCACGGCGTGCGCGTTTTCGTAGCCGAGGGCTCGAGTGCCTCACCTGTCATGCAAGGTGAGGCTGTATCTGATGCCGTGACGCACTTGATTCGACGCCGGTGCCTGCCAGGCCTCGATCTTGATCCAGAAGCCACCTTCCTGCTCCAGGATGCTGCCGTCCAGGTCAAGAAGCGTTTCGAGGCCAACAGGAGAACCGCTCATGGAACGCAGACTATATCAGCAGCTGATAACAATTACCTTCTCTGCGGCCCTGATCTTCATGGCGCGCATGGGCTGAAGCAGCAGGGGTGGCCCCCGACGGGCCACCACCTTTGCCACGCCTGGCTCATTGCGCGCGCACCAATCTAAAGGGCTGGGCATAGAAGCGCCCATTGGGACCAAACAGGGCCGAGTTGAAGTCGACGCCCCACGCACTGCCACCGTCTACAAACGCAGTTGAGGTCCAGTGTGGTTGCTGCGGCGTTTGCGGAAACACTGCGATATCCACGGCCGGGCTGGCGCGCGTGAAGTTCACGATGCTGACCAGTTCTTTGATGTTTGGCAGGCGCCACCCGGCAATGGCTTTGACGTGTGCCAAAGCAGCTTCATGCGTCACGAGCAGGGCGGCACCCACACATGCGTTGCCCGCCCAGGTTTGGCCCATACTGCAACGGCTCCACACCAGCCCGGTGGCACTGTCCAGGACTTCGCTGCCGCCAGCCTGTTCGACAAACCGGCTGCCTGCCACGGCCGAATTCCCACCTCGCACCAGCCTCAAGTGATGACCGCGTTCGTTGAATGCCCAATTCGCAGCGCCGTCCCATAGCGACAGCACGAACTTGTCGCGGTCAACATAGGGAATTCGGTAGGGCGTGATGGTGCGGTAGTAGGTGCCATATCCGCCCTGGCTGTTTGGAAACCAGGCCAGGTCGATGGCCGGGCGGCCGGAGCCCATGCCGTAGTGAACGATGGATTGCAGCTCGGCGATATTGGGCACGCGCCAATCTGTGAAGCCGCAAAGCGCGATCAAATTGACTTGGGCCGCATAGGCTGCGGCATCGCTGGCGCGGCCATCACCCGCATCGGTGTAGGTGGCTTTGCTGCCGTCTCGTGCACCGCCGTCGGCCGTCTTGCCTTCCCAGACAAGCCCCGTAAAGCCGTCGAAAACGCATTCGGTTCGCGCAAAGTTTCCGCCCCCTGCGCGCGGTAGTTCGGCGTAGTTGAAGTTGCGCAGGATCATGCCGTCTTGCTTGCCTGCGCCACTCAGCGCCAGCGCGTCGGCGCCCACGCAGCTTTGCACGTTGCCGCTGCCGCTGCCCGCGATGAAGCATTGCGCACTGTGGGCACCCGTGGGCGGCAGCAAGCTGGAGCCCGCCGCGTTGCTGCCTGTGCCTTGCTGCAAAGCCAATACGTCTGCTGCCGACAAGACCCGGTCGTAAACACGCACCTCATCAAGCAGGCCCTTGATCCAGTAGACATTGGCGCTGCCATTTCTGCCGATGTACAGCGGGTAGGGCGACTGGCGAACCACTGCGTTGGCGTAGGCATTGACCGTCGTTTCCACCAGCACGCCGTTGACATAGTTCTTCGCCGTGCGCGTGGCGTTGTCGTAGGTGAAAGCGAAGTGAACCCAATCCGTGAGTGTTGGCAGGGTGGATGGGGTACTGCCATGCTCGCTCCAGAAGCCCGTCGTGCCCAGCCAAAGGCCGGCTGTCAGTGCGGCGTTGGGCATCAAGTACGACTGGAATGCGATTTCCTTGGACAGGTAGTTCTGCAAGTTGCCCGTCACGGCATTGCCTTCGCGGTGCAGCCAATAAGACAAGGTGACGGCTTGCGAGGGGAAGCTCGCGGCGCTGGGCACCGTGATCCAGTCGGTGGCGCCGTTGAAGCGCAAGGCCTTGCCCGACTTGCCGGTGACGCAAACGGGTGCGCCGCTCACCTCGCCGTGAAGGGCGTTGGGGCTGCTGTCTTTGGCGTCGCAGGCGTCGAACGACCAGTGGCCCACCAAGCCAAGCTTGAGGTTGCCGCCAGCATCGGCTTGGCATTGCGCGGTCTGGGTATTCAACACGCTTCCGGTTGGGCAGCCCACGCGCACGAGCACGGCTGACCCATGTTGCGACACCAGGTCACCGCTGGTCACCGCCACCGTACCCAACAGGTTAGTGGGCGCCGTCGCAGCACACGAATAGCGCAACTCGGTGGCCGTGATCTGCGTGGGCGTGGCGCCAGGCATGCCGCAGAAGTCCATGCCGCTGAACTTGAACAGCCAACCCGTGTTGAGCAAGCCTTCGCCGCGGGCGATGAAGGTGATGGTGTCGCCCACCACGGGGGCGGCGGGGGTGATCTCGATGGCGGCGGTGATCCTGGGCACGACGGTTGCTGCCACGACCGTGACTTCAAAACCTTTCAGCATTGAGTCGAACGGCGTACCGGCGGACCCAACCGGCCCGATTGAGCCGTGGGCCACACCCGCCGCAGCCGTAGCGGGGAAGGTGCAGGTGAACTGGCGTTGCGCGGTGGTGCCGCCAGCGACCGCAGCAACAGTCTCACAGCCCGCCAGTTGAAACGCCAAGCCCACGGGCAATTGAGTGCCCGCTACGGTGAACGTTGTCTTGACACCGGCGGTGACCACCGATAGCTCGCCAGTCACCGCGGTCACCACAGGGCCTTGGGCCACGCTGGCAGCATTTGTCTGACTGCTCAACACACCACCCAATGCGTCTTTGAACACGGCCACCACGTCAACCAACCCCGCCTTATCGAACACGTGTCGCACGGCTGCCGCGGCGCCATCCACAACCTGCGCAACCCAGGTGCCCGCGGCACTGCCGAATTGCCACAGGATTGACTTCACGGCCTCGAAGACAGAGGTCACCGTCCACTCGGTGATGAAACCGCTGACCAGTGGGCTGGGCGTGCTCGCCGTGGAACCCAGGATCTGTGGCACGGCGATGAACAAGTCTTTGGCGCGCGCCGCGGCGATCAATGCTGAGCGCTTGTGCAAGACCGATTCGCGCAGTTGGGCGATCAGGCGCTGCGCCTCGTCTTCGCGCAATGACACCACTTCGCCGGTATGGCTGGCCAGTTTCAGGCCAGCCGCATAGTTGGCGAAGCCGGCATTGAGCACGTCGATGAAGCCCTGTATGTTGGCGAATATGGGCACTGGCTTCATGAAGTCCAGCAGGCCAGACAGCACCGCTGTCAGACCCACCATCATGTTCACGTCTTCCGGCCCATCGGTCTTGCCATCGCCGTTCATGTCCAGCCCGGCCACGGCCAGTTTGCCTATCGTGCTCAAGTACTCTTTGACTGGCGTGGCGTCGCTGCTCAGTACCCCAACCAGGCACTTGACAACGTCAACCATCAAAGGGCCCACCTTGCTGTTGTCAATTTCACCCTGAGAGGCTCGCGTCTCAAGGCCAATGGCCAGCGCATCGAGTGTGGCCGCGCCGCAGGTGCCGGCCGCTTCCGCAAACTCAGCTGCCTTGGCAAGTTTTTTGAGGATGGCTGTCCACTCCATCAGCTTGAGTGGGTCGCTGGCAGTGATGCCGCCAAAGAACTTCACACTGCCCAAGGGGTTGGTGATTTCGGCCATTCGCGCCGCTGCGAACGCGCCCTTTGTGGTGTTCACCGCTATCTCAGACAGCGTCTTCAAGTTCTCGGCGTCCAAGACGACGTATACGTTTTGGCTGTTGATCAGCTCGCCTTGGAACTTGTCGAGCCGCGTCAGTTCAAGGTTGCCGCGCTCGATCGCAGCCTGAATCTCTGGCGTATCGCCTAACACCTCATTCATCGTGCCGTTGTGGCGTATCACGTCAGCATGCGGCAGCCGTGACCACTGCACCCGGTTACCGAAGGCGTATGGGCGCAGCTCGGTCAACATGTTTTGCAAGCGCGCAATGTCGCCCAGCAAGCGGCCGGCCGCTTGATCGGCCACCAGCTTGTCGGCGTTAAGGGCCAATGTTGTTGGGGCGGCTCGCGCCTGTTCGATAGCGCTGCGCAGATTGAGCCCTAAAGCGTTGTTCACGGTCTGCGAGAAGAGCAAGTAGCCCGCGTGGGTACAGATCGCCGGGCTCTTGCAATCGCTGGCCACGCCAGCCTCCAGGCCTTCATCCAAGATGAAGCCGCCGTCATCGCCCCCTGCATGCCGATATCCACCCGAACGCTGTGTGGCCAGGCTTGTGCCAGCCTTGGCGCCCGGCAGGGTGCCCTTGGGCGCGCCCAGCACAACCTCGCTGACGGTGGCTTGACCAATGCGCAGCTCGTTGGCCAACGCGGCCGCGCTCACGGCTGCCGTACCGCCGGCGCTCAAGAAGCGTTGGCCGGCGAAGCTGATGAGGCGGTCGCCGTCTTCGTAGGCACCGCCATCCACGGTAAGGCCAATGCCCACGTTGATCGGAATGTTGGGTAGGCGATCGCGGGTTTGATGTAGTTGCGCGGCCAGTATCCCTGGGGTCAGATCATCGTGCGTGTAGCCGATCAAGTTGTAGACCGCGCTGGTTTCTTCTCCCATTTGGTGGCAGGTGATCTGCCGGCATGCGCCAATGACCGTGAGGTTGTCGCGGCCGCGAGGCAAGGTGACGACGCTGCCACTCACGTTGAGGTTAGTGTCTGCCGGCAGCACGCCGCCGTGCGGCGTGCCAAGCGTGGTGACGCTGGCCACCGCTGCCTTGGCCGCGGCCATGCTGCCGTAGCTGGTTACGCCGCTTGGGATGGCGCGGGCCAAATCCTGCAAGAGCGTACGAATGGCCACCCCACCGAATGAATGCGCCACCACATGCACAGATTTGCCCGTTTTCTGGCGCAAGAAGTTGATGGCATTGCCCAGGTCCGCGGCAACGGTGCGGAAGTCAGCGTCTGTCTTCCAGCGGAACTCGAAGGGCACGAACCGCTTGCCGGTGAGGCTCACTTCGGTTTGAATCATCAGTGCCGCCATACGGCCCCAGGTGCCTTCGCCGCCGCCGCGCCCACCGCCCGCGGTATAGCCGTGAACCAGCAGCACGGGTTCATAGAGGGTCCAGTCCACAGCCCCAAGCGGGTCGAGCGGGCGACCCGTGACGCAGCTTGTGCCAGGCCCCACGGCAGCTTCAACCAACGATGCGGCCTTCTTTGAAACGTTAATTGAGCCGCCATCGGCTGTGCTGGACTTACCGTCCACAACGATTGCGCTGCCTTGCATTCGCCGGTTCCAATAAAACCACGCCTGCCGCTGCAACACTTCGTAGCCCAGCATCTTGTATTCGGCTCCCGCCAGGGTCGTTGCGTAGTACTCACCGCTTGTCATTCTGGCGCAGGCATCGTCGGTTCCCGCGGCAAGTGCATGCCTGCGCATGTCGCTGCGTGGCGGCGCACTAGGAGAGGCACTGGGGCCAGTGGCTTGCGCGCCTGGCTGAGGCAGCGTGATCAAGATTTGCTGACCGGAAACGTCTCGGTCGAACCTCACCGTGATATCGCGCCCACTGCCAGTGGTTTGCCCGACCAGCACCGTCACACCAACAGGGCGCTGCAACCCATTGCTGCTGAATTCAATCTGCCCGGCAATGGTGCTGAGCTGCGCGCCAATTGCCGCCAACTGGAAGGTCTTCTGCTCGACAACCGGCACGACGTTCACACGTACCGGAATCAAGGCATGCACGCCGCGTTGCGCATCGGTGACCTGGATGTCAAACGTCTGCGTGCTGGTGCCCGCAGGCCACTTTGCCGCATCCACGAAAATGCCAGAGCCATCGGGCAGCACCTGAACTCCAGCAACCAATGTGCTGGCACTGATGTGCAACGCCTTGGGGTCTGAGCCGGCGATCTGGCTGATATGCAGCCCAGCAAACTGGGTGCCGCCGGACACCACCTCGATTGCGCCGGGGGCATCGTCGCCAAGCGCAGCAGACCTGATGCCCAGACTTGCCAAGGTGCCCAAGGTCGTTGCGGGGGGTTGTGTACCCGTCAAGGTGAACCTCAGCGCGGACGGCTGGAATTCCTTGGTCTTGTCGTGGCGGATGGTGATCGTGTCCGCCGCCGTGACCACCGCGGAGCCCGAGAGATCACCCACCACAGCGTCTGCGTCAATGATGATTGAGTCAGCGCCAACGCCTGTCAATTGCGCTTTGGCATTCCAGCTGCTCACGCCCTGCGCATTGAGCTGAACGCGAAAACGCAAGTCAACCAGGTTGCCAGATACGACGGTCTCGGCCTCCTTAGCGATTGAGACAACCTGAGGCCCGGGTGGCGATGCCGTGGTGGCTGCGGCAGAGATGGCCATGGCCTCTGATGGCACTTCGAACGCCGTTGGCGGCGGCGTGACTACGCCGCCGCCGCCACCGCCTCCACAACCCACCGCCAGCGCCGCTATCAGCATCGCCACCAAGCTTTTTACGCAACGCGCCCCAACTCGCATATCCCGCCCCATGAGCATCACCCCGTTCTTGTCGCCTGGCCGCCTGGCGTGCACACCGCGTGCACGCTGAAACCATTGGCAGTAGGTGGTAGATGCGCCCGACTCGGGTGCCTCAGGTACGGGGTTTCACCGCCCCTGATGTGCGGGGGT
This sequence comes from Burkholderiales bacterium, assembly GCA_043756905.1. Taxonomy (GTDB): domain Bacteria; phylum Pseudomonadota; class Gammaproteobacteria; order Burkholderiales; family Burkholderiaceae_C; genus Rubrivivax. Next base: position 14,619 of record JAYUQE010000597.1, read on the forward strand.
GCGCGGCTTGCTCATCGAGCTTTATGCAGGCTCAGGCCACCCGTGCCCAACACCATGGGCACAGGCGCTGTGCGGCCAACTGCGCCGTATTGGCGCGCCACGGCCAGGCGCAACTCGGTTTCATCAGCCGCCCCTTCGCGCAGCGCCTGCACCACCGCATAGGTAAACACCCCATGCAGCCGCGCCTGCGGCGAGCCCTTTGGCAGCCATTCCTCCGGCGTGCTCTCATGCGCGCGCGCTGCTAGCGCCAGCACGCGGCCGTTTGTGGCCGGCGTGCGCAGCGCAACCCGCGCGGGGCGTGCCGTGCTGTGTGCCGGCACGCCCAGCTCTGCCGCCGCCACTCCACGCCATCTAGTTCCCGCGCCGGGCGCGCCGCGGTGCATGCCGCTGGCGTGGCAGGTGTCGAACACGGCAAAGACGCGCACGCCGCGCGCCACCAGGGCATTCATCCACGCGCCAATGTCATGGTCATACAGGCCTTGCGGCAGCACACCTTGCGCTGCGTTCCAGGCCTGCGTGTCGGCGGTGAGAAAAACTTCATCCAACCCATCAGGCTCCGCTTCAGCACCCGGGCGTTGCGGCACTTGCACGCCGTGGCCGGCCAGGTGCAGCACCACGGTGTCTCCGGCCTGCGCGCGCTGCGCCACGTGCGCCATGGCCTGGGTGATGGCTGCATGTGTGGCCACTGTGTCACTGCGCGCAGCGCTCAGGCTCGCGATGTTTTGCGCGGGAACGCCGCGCTCCTGGAGCACGGCGCGCATCAAGGCCACGTCGTTCTCAGGGCCGCGCAGCCACAGGCGGGCGGGCAGGGCCTGCACCTTGCCCACGGCCACCAGCAAGGCATGCGTGTCGGCCCAGGCCGGGCTGGCTAACAGCAAGCCCCATGCGCAACCCAACAGCGCCAGCAGCCAGCGCCCAGGGTTGTGCCTCGCGCGCGAGGCGCCATTCGTTGTTTGCTTCATCGATGTGGCAACGCCGCTGATCATGCCGATGAGCCGGTTGCCGACCCGCCTAAACTCGCGGCCCATGGCCGACAGCCCGCCGCTTGAAGATATTGATGCTGAACCTGCACCAGGCGTCAGGCCTGATGCGCAGCCTCATGCGCAACCGATTGCAACTTCCGCCACCCGGGCTGACCTGGAACGTTTGTACCGCAGTCATTTTGGCAAGTTCACGGGCTACTTTCGCCGCTGCGGGCAAAACGAGTCGGTGGCGCATGAACTGGTGCAGGAAACCTTCATCCAGGCCTTGCGCCATTTGAATCAGTTCGACGGCCGGGCCCAGTTCTCCACCTGGGTGTGGGCCATTGCGCGCAACCAACTGCTGGCGCACATGCGCAAACAAGGCTTGCGCGTGCCCGCGGCCGAAGACCAGGCCGAACCGGTGGAGCCCGACAGCCTGATATCTGCGCAAAGCGGGCGTCTTATGGAGTTGTGTGAGTGTGTACGCCGTGGATTCGCCGCTTTTGCCCGCCAACACCCCGAACGTGCCCAGGCGCTTTACCTGGCCGCGGTGGAAGGCTATTCGCGCGAAGAGCTGGCGGCTCACCTGGGCCGCACACCCCATGCGGCCACCGAATACCTTTCGCAGTGCCGCGCCAAGCTCAAACCTTTTATTGCCGGGTGTGATGAGCATGCCTGACGACGATGTGCGCGCCACCGAGGCTTATCTGAAAGGCCTGAGCGGCCATCCGGTTGCTCAGCCTGATGATGCGCAAACGATGACCCAGGCCGAAGGCACGACGCTGCGCCAAGCCCTGCTTGAGGAGGGCACGGCACCTGTGCACGAGCCGAATTGGCAGGATGTGTTGGCGCGCGAAGCGGCCAATGAGCCGGCCGCGCGGCCGCGCTTTTGGGCCGGCCTGGCGGCCAGTGTGGTGGCCTGTGTGTTGGCCACTTGGTGGTTCTGGCCGGTTGATGACAACGCCATGCGCGGTGGCGGCGGCTCAGCCGCCGCGTTGTGGCGCAGCGCGCAGCCGTTGCAGGAAGCGCGCAACCTGGCGAGCCAGTTGCAGGCCGCCGGGGCGCAGGTGGAGCTCGCCGTTCAGGCCAATGGCGATGTGTTGATGAACGTGCAGGCGGCACTTGAAGCGCGTGCTGCCGTCAATGGCCAGTTGGCCGCGTTGGACACGGCGTTGGGTGCTAACGGGCAGGTGCAGATTCGGGTCACGAGCGCACCCTGAGCGTCCGTGCTCAGCCCGGCGGGCCATCCACCACCAGCTCCGCCGCCGCCAGGTCTTCCAGCGCCGTGCCCACCGATTTGAACAACGTTATCTCTTGCGTTGTGATGCGTCCAGCACACTCGCCACGACAGAGTTGCTCCAGCGTGCCTTGCAGCGCTGCCGGATTGAACGCACCTTCGGCCACGGCCAGGGTGATGTCGCCGGACTTGGCCATCGCTTCGAGCGTATCCACATAGACGCGGGCGCGCGCCAGGCACGCGCCATCGGCTTCGCGCATGCCGGGGGTGAAGCCGCCGATCAAATCGACATGCGTGCCCGGCCGCAGCGCCGCGCCGTGCAGCAGCGGCGTGGCCGCCAGGGTGGCGCAGCTCACGATGTCGCAGGCGGCCAGGCCGGCATTCAAGTCCGCGCAAGGCGTGGCGTTGAAACCTTGCTGGCGCAAGCTCGCCACCAGGGCGGCAGCGGCTTGCGGGCGGCGCGCATGCACCTGCACGTTTTCAATGGCACGCACCGCACGGTAGGCCGCGGGCAGCAGCGCCGCCACCCTGCCGGCGCCCACCACGAGCAGGCGGCTGGCATCGTCGCGCGCCAGGTACGACGCAGCCAGCGCCGAGGCCGCCGCCGTGCGCCGCGCGGTGAGTTCACCGCCGTCAATCTGCGCCAGCACCTCGCCCGTGGTGGCGCTGAACAGCAGCACCATGGCATGCAGTGCGGGCAGGCCGTGCGCGGCGTTGCCCGGGAACAGGTTGACGACCTTCACGGCATAACGCCCGCCCTCACGCCACGCTGGCATGAGCAGGCTCACGCCCGCCGTGCCGATAGCGTGGTGGTGCCGCAGCGGCACTTGTGCGCCAAGCTGGAAGGCGCGGCGCAGCGCCGGCACCAGGGCAGCGAAGGGCAGGGCCTGCGCGGTGGCCGCGGCATCGAACTGGCGCATGGCGGCACTCAAACCTTCAACGGCAAGCTGCGCTGGCGCTGCCCGGTGAGCGCAAACAGCGCATTGGCCAGCGCCGGGGCCAACGGCGGCACGCCGGGCTCGCCCACGCCCTCGGGCGGCTGCGCGCTTTGCAGGATGTGGGTCTCAATCGCCGGGCATTCGTTCATGCGCAGCACGGGGGCATCGTGGAAATTGCTTGCCTGCACCTGGCCGTTGGCGATGTGGACTTCGCCGTACAGCGCCGCCGACAAGCCGAACACCACCGCGCTTTCCATCTGTGCCTGGATGTTCAAGGGGTTCACGGCCAGCCCGCAGTCGATGGCGCAGACCACGCGGTGCACGCGGATGCGCTGGCCCGTACCCGCGGGGGCGAGCGAAGCTTCCACCACCTGCGCCACCACGCTGCCAAAGCTCTGGTGCAGGGCCAGACCGCGCGCCTGCTTGGCGCCGTCTGCGGCATCCGCCAGGGGCTGGCCCCAGCCTGCTGCCTGCGCACACTTGCGCAGCACGGCCAGGTGGCGGGCATGGCGCGGCTGCTGCAACAGGCTTTCGCGGAACGTTAGCGGGTCAACGCCGGCCGCCGCCGCCACTTCATCGACGAAACACTCCTTGAAGAAGGCCTGGTGCGAATGGCCCACCGAACGCCAAAAGCCCACCGGCACGGGCAGGTCCACCATGACATGGCCCACACGCGCGGCGGGCCATTCATAGGGCTGGTCGTACGCGCCTTCCGAGCTGGTTTTAT
>JAYUQE010000598.1:0-6357 GCA_043756905.1 Burkholderiales bacterium
CGAGGCCCAGCGCTGGGCCGCGGCCAGGTACGGCGAGTTCCGCGTCGCTCCCGACGGACGGGCCTTGCTGGTGGGCCTGCGCGGACCCGACCTTGAAGCACTGTGAGCGCGCCACTCGGCGCCTCATCAGGCAACCTGCGTGCTGCGCACTGCGGTATTCGCCTTTGGGGCGGCCCGGCAGGCTCATGCGCGCAACAGCGCCACGCCGCGTTCACTGTGGGCCTGCATCGTCACATCGCGCCAGCGTTCATCGCGGGAGCGCAGATGCAGCGCCAGGTCGGGTGGCGGCAGCACCGCCGCGGCCTTTTCGGGCCACTCCGCCAGCTTCAGGCCGGGGCCGGCAAAGACATCGCGCAAGCCCGCGTCATGCCATTCGCGTGGGTCGTTGAAGCGGTAGAAATCAAAGTGCGAGATCAGCAAACCGGGCAGTTCATAGGACTCGAGCACCGCGTAGGTCGGGCTCTTCACGCGCCCGGCCACGCCCAGGGCGTGCAGCAGGTGGCGCACGAAGGTGGTCTTGCCTGCGCCCAGCTCACCGTGCAGCGTGATGAAGGTGTTGTGGAAGGCGTTGTGCAGCTCGCCGTGGCGCGCCAGTTGGGTGGCGCAAGCGGCGCAGGCCGCTTCATCAGGCCAGTGCAGATGTCGGGTTTCTAGAATCGGCAGATGCGCGAGCGTCATTCAATCGAACCGCAGGCGCTGTGGCAGCGCGTGCAGCAATGGGCACGGGAGCTGGGATTCTCCCAGATCACCGTGGCCAGCATCGACCTGCAAAGCGCTGAAGCCGGCCTCGCGCAATGGCTGGCCGCAGGCTTTCACGGCAGCATGGCCTACATGGCGCGGCACGGCAGCAAGCGCGCGCGCCCGGCCGAGCTGGTGCCGGGAACGGTGAGCGTGATCTGTGCGCGCATGGACTACTTGCCGCGCGCCGCGCCGCCCGATTGGCAGGCACGCCAATGGCAGCGCCAGGCCGCGCCGGCGCAGGCCGTGGTGTCGGTGTATGCGCAGGGGCGCGACTATCACAAGCTGCTGCGTGCGCGGCTGCAAGACCTGAGCGAACGCATCGGCGCCGAAGTGGGGCCGCATGGCCACCGCGTGTTCACCGATTCGGCGCCTGTGCTCGAAGTGGAATTGGCCAGCCGCAGTGGCCTGGCCTGGCGCGGCAAGCACACCCTGGCCCTGCACCGTGAGGCCGGTTCGATGTTCTTTTTGGGTGAGCTGTTCACCGACATCGCCTTTGCCCCCACACCGCCCAGCGGCGCGCATTGCGGCCAGTGCAGCGCCTGCATCACGGCCTGCCCCACACAGGCCATCGTGGCGCCGTACCGGCTCGATGCGCGGCGTTGCATTTCGTACCTGACCATCGAACATGACGGCGCGATTCCGCTCGAACTGCGGCCCCTGATGGGCAACCGCATCTACGGCTGTGACGACTGCCAGCTCGCCTGCCCGTGGAACAAGTTCGCGCAGCGTTCGCCGCTGGCCGACTTCGACCCGCGCCACGGCTTGGATGGCGCCACGCTGCTGGAGCTGTGGGCCTGGAGCGAGGCCGAATTCATGCAGCGCACGCAGGGCAGCGCTATCCGCCGCATCGGCTGGCAGCGCTGGCGGCGCAACCTGGCGGTGGCCTTGGGCAATGCCTTGCGCGCCGCGCCCGATGACGCGCTGAGCGCCAAACTGCAGCATGCACCGGACACCGAAGAGCTGGTGCGCGAGCACATCGCCTGGGCCCTGGCGCAGGGCTCGGCCTGATTGATACGTGACACCCTTTTGGGGGGGGCGTGAACCCCCAAACTTGTAGCTGCGTGCGTCATCAAACCAACCGATGCACAGGCGCAGTGGCGTTCCTAGACTTTGCTTGCAGGCCGGCACTTTGCTGCGGCCTGATGCGAGCCCCGAGGCCAGCACAGGCCGGGGCTCATTGGTGAAGCGAGTTTGGGCCTTGCGGCCCAGTCCAGGAGCAAATGATGGCAACGAGAAAGTCTCAATCAGAATTCCAGGCCCCCGGCCATGCACCGGCGCCGGAGAACGAAACCAGCCCCAACGCCGGCTATGACGCCCCCGGCAGCGACGACGCCATGGCCGCCGAGGCCGGCGACGCGCAGGTGGACACCTTCCTGGCCGGTGTGGACGCGCAGGTGATGTCGGCCAAGGCCCAGGTGGAGAAGCTGCTGGCCGGCCTGAGCGGTGAATCTGTCGGCGCGCAGGCGCAAGAGGCGATGGACGCCAACATCACCGGCGTGGGCATCGGCCTGGGCAACGGTGACGCCGCGTCATGCCAGGGCGCCCCCGGCGACCCGGTGCTCGTGGTCTACACGCTCGAGCCCGAATCGGTGAGCGACGTCAAGGCCAGGCTGGCTTCAGTGACCGGCGTGTCGGCGCTGGCCGACGAAGACCTGCCCATGCAGGTGGTGCACACCGGTGTGATTGATGCGCAGCCGCACCGCATGCGCCTGCGCCCGGCGCCGGGTGGCATCAGTTGCGGGCACCGCCTCATCACCGCGGGCACCCTGGGTTGCCTGGTGCGTGGCCGCTCGGCGCCACGCAACGCGCGGCTCATGATCCTGAGCAACAACCATGTGCTGGCCAACACCAACGCCGGGCCGCTGGGCGAATCGATCATTCAACAAGGCCGGCTTGATGGCGGCATCCACCCGCGCGACCAGGTGGCGATTCTCGAGCGCTTCATTCCCATCAACTTCGCTGCCGGTGCCGGCAACATTCTTGACTGCGCCACGGCGTGGGCCTGGCCCGACCGCGTGCGCCGCGAGTTGATGTACATCTCGGGCGGCGTGATCCGCACCTTCACCGTGGGCACCGTGCCGGTGGCACCGGTGCTGGGCATGCCGGTGGGCAAGTCGGGCCGCACCACGCAGTTGACGAGCGGTGCCGTCACCGCGGTGGCAGTCACCGTGAACGTTAACTATGACGGCCGGGTGGCGCGCTTCGTCAACCAGATCGCGGTGCGCTCGCCCAACGGCGACTTCAGCCGCGGCGGCGACTCGGGCTCGTTGATCTGGACCTGGAACGCCAGCCGCGCGCCCGTGGCGCTGCTGTTCGCCGGCGGTGGTGGCACGACGTTTGCCAACCCGATCGGCCGGGTGCTGGCAGCGTTGGACGTGGTGATCGTTTGACGCGCACGGCTTGAACCGACAATCGATCCCGGTGTCAACCACAGGCAGGCCGCAACCGCGGCCTGCTGCAAGCTTTTCGGACCAGGAAGCGCAATCATGGCCACCCCACCCAAACCCGGTTCCCTTGATTTTCTGAACGGCGCGCCCGTGCCCGTGCGGCCGGGTGATGCAACGCCGGCGCAAGACCCCGCCGACCGCCTGCCGCCCAAGCAGGTGGCGACGCTGATGGCCTTGCGCGGCGTGGATGGCGTGTGGATCGAGCGCGAAGCCGGCGGGCAGCGGGTGGTGGTGATTCACTACACACCGCTCGACCAGCCCACGCACCTGCCGCTGCAGGTGAATGGGCTGCCCACGCGCATCGTGGGCGGCGAGCCGATTCGCGCGCTGTAGCGGCCGCGCGCGGCTGCGTCAATGTTTCAGCGCGCTGGCGGGGCTTGGCCTGCCAGCCGCGCCAGCGCGCGCTGCGATTCATCGAGCAAGTTGCCCGTGCTGCGGGCCTTGCGCATCGACTTGACAACCGCCTCGAACGCCTCGCGCGCGGCCTCGCGCTGACCGGCATGGGCCAGCACGACGGCGCGGTTGAACTGCCACAGGTCGCCCTGGCTGGCGGGCAGCGAGCCGGCCGGAAACAGCACCTCGAAGGTGCTCAAGAGTTGCGCCGGCGGCAGCGCTTCGAGCAGCACGCTGCGTTCATCAGCGCGCAGCATGCGGGTGGCAAACGCATAGGTCCACAGGCGCTGCTTGCTGCGTTCTGGGATGGGTTCATTGCCGCGCCGCATTTCGTCGGCCACGGTCAGCGCGTAGGCCGTGAGCTCGGTGCTGCCGCTGATGCTGCCGCCGAGTTGCAGCGCGCGCACGAAGGGCAGCGTCTTGGGGCGGCTGCGCGCCCCGGCCACGGCCTGGGCGAAGTGCTTGCGCGCCTGCGGCAGGTTGTCGGCCCGGTCCAGCATCTGGCGCGCCCACATGGCGTGCGCATACGGGTTGGCGGCGTCGTCGGCCAGGGCATGCTGCCAATGCCGTTGCGGCTCCAGGCCAACCATGCCGCCTCTGCCGCGCAAGTAGTCGCCCCAGCCGATGTGGGCGCGCAAGTCTGCCGCACGCGCACCGGTGGCCGTGGGCAGGGCCTGCATCAACACGGGTTCGGCCTGGGCCACTTGTTCGGCAAAGGTCTGTTGGCCTTCCACGGCGCGCATGTCGCGCAGCCACAGCATGGCGCAGTCTTCGCGCGCGGCCAGCACAGCGGGCGGCAGTGGCGGGGGCGCAGTGCGCGCGGCCAGGGTGTTGAGCTGCGCCAGCGCTGCCGCGTAACTGCCGTCGGTGCACAGTTGTTTGGCGCTGGCGGCCTGCGCCGTGTCGCGCTGCTGCACGGCCTGCTGTTCCTGGCGCAACTTCTCGGCCGCGTTGCGCTGCATGGCCGCAAAACCCAGGCCGCCCGCTGCGGCAACGGCCACGGCCAGGCCGAGCCCGATCTTCAGGCCCTTGCCGCTGGCCGCCGGCTTGAGCCTGGCCACGGCGGCCACCGTTTCAGCCACCAATTCGCCACGCGGCTGAAGAATCGTCACCGCGCTCAGGTACGGCGGCAAGGCCGCGATCGGCGTGGCCACCACCATCACCGGCAGCACATGGCCGCTGGGCCGGCGCCAATGCGCCTGCGCGAATTCCAGCTCGGCCAGGGTGTAGCTGCCTGGCGCCACGGCCTCGGGCGTGATCAGGAAAACGAAGGCATCGGCCGCCGCCACCGCCTCGCGCAAGCGCTGGTGAAAGGCGGCGCCGGCTTGCAGGTCACTGCGGTCATGAAAGACATCATGCCCTTCGGCTTCCAGCGCCAGGGCCAGGCGCGCGGCCAGGTCGCGCTGCGCGGAAGGGTAGGAGATGAACAGCTTCATGCGTGTGTGGTGTTGCCGTGGCTCCAGTTGACGATGATGCGGTGCAGGGCGTCCAGGCCATCGGTCAGGGCGGCGGGCCCGGGTTGCAGGATGAGGGGGGATTTGATTTCATGCAACTCGCCATCGCGCACCGCCGGCACGTCGGCCCAGCCCGGCCGCTGCGCCACGTGCTGCGGGCGAAACTTCTTGCCGCACCAACTGCCGATGATGATGTCGGGCGCGGCGCGCACCACTTCCAGCGGGTCGGCCACGATGCGGTCCTTGCCCAGGCTGGCCATCGCGCGAGCGGGGAAGATGTCGTCACCGCCGGCCACGCCCAGCAGTTCGCTGACCCAGGCGATGGCGCTGATCTGCGGCACGTCCCATTCCTCGAAGTACACCTTGGGCCGGCGCGGCAGCGTGGCTGCGGCGGCGCGCACCGTCTCCACTTTGGCCGCAAGTTCGGCCGCATAACGCCCGGCTGCATCGGCCTGGCCGACCAAGGCGCCCAGGCGCAGCACATAGCCCAGGATGCCAGCCACGCTGCGGTGGTTGCTGATCCACACCTCCACGCCGGCGCGAATGAGCGCGGCGGCGATGTCGGCCTGCATGTCTGAAAAGCCGATGGCCAGGTCGGGCTTCAGCGCCAGGATGCGGTCGATCTTGGCCGACGTGAAGGCGCTGACGCGCGGCTTTTCATGCCGCGCCTGCGGCGGGCGCACGGTATAGCCCGAGATGCCGACGATGCGTTGCTGCTGGCCCAGCGCATAGAGCACCTCGGTGGGTTCTTCGGTCAGGCAGACGATGCGTTGGGGCAGGGCAGACATGTAGGGGATTCTCGTCTGCTGCGAAGGACTGGCGGATATGGCCTGCGCAGCTCGCTATTTGCATGGTTTGCGGCAGTCGGACGTGATACAAACATTGCATTCAAAGTCAAGCCGGCGCCACCCGGGGTGCGCATCCAATGTCTTGGCCCATCACCACCGATGCCGTGACCCTGCCTTTGGTGCTGATCGTCGATGACAACCCCGAAAACCTGACGGTGATCGGTGAGTTGCTGCAACCCGAACACGCCGTGCGGGCGGCCAACTCGGGTCTGCGTGCGCTGCGCCTGGCGCGGCTGGAACCGCGGCCCGACCTGATCCTGCTCGACGTGATGATGCCCGAGATGGACGGCTACGAGGTGCTGCAGCTGCTGCGCGCGCAGCCCGAGACGGCCCACATCCCGGTGATCTTCCTGACCGCGCTGAACGGCTCCGAGGACGAAGAGCGCGGCCTGGTGAAGGGCGCGATGGACTACATCACCAAGCCGATCCGCCCACCCATCCTGCTGGCGCGGGTGCGCACCCAGCTGGAGCTGA
>JAYUQE010000599.1:0-6355 GCA_043756905.1 Burkholderiales bacterium
GCTGCGGGCGTGATGGGGCTGGCCACCGTACGACCCCATGCTGCGCCGCCGCCGGCCGTGCTGCCCAGCAACGCCAGCCCCTGGCGCCGCGCCGGGCGCCGCTTGCTGCGCCGGCGTGCCGCCATGCTCGGCCTGGCCATCGTGCTGGCCTTCATCGCCCTGGCATTGTTTGCGCCATGGGTGGCGCCGCACGACCCCATCGCCACGAGCTGGAGCGCCATCCGCAAGGCGCCCAGCGTCGAACACTGGTTCGGCACCGACGACATCGGCCGCGACGTGCTGTCGCGCGTGATCTGGGGCACCCGCGCGTCGCTGCTGGCCGGCGTGGTGTCGGTCTCGATCTCGCTGCTGCTGGGCGTGCCGCTGGGCCTGGCCGCGGGCTACCTGGGCGGGTTGACCGATGCCTTCATCTCAAGGTTGACCGACGCCTTCCTGGCCTGCCCGTTTCTCATCCTGGCCATCGCGCTGGCGGCGTTCCTGGGACCTTCTCTGAGCAACGCGATGATCGCCATCGGCATTTCGGCCACGCCGATCTTCGTTCGCTTGACGCGCGCGCAGGTGCTGAACGTGAAGGTGGAAGATTTCATCGAAGCCGCCCGTGCCCTGGGCAACCCGCGCTGGCGCATCGTGCTGCGCCATGTGCTGCCCAACATCACCGCGCCGCTGATCGTGCAGGCCACTTTGGCCATTGCCGCAGCGGTGATCGCCGAGGCCAGCCTGAGCTTCCTGGGCCTGGGCCAGCAGCCGCCCGCGCCGAGCTGGGGCAGCATGCTCAACACGGCCAAGAACTATGTTGACAACGCGCCGTGGATGGCCATTTGGCCGGGCCTGGCGATCTTTGCGCTGGTGCTGGCGTTCAACCTGCTGGGCGATGGCTTGAGGGATGCGTTGGATCCGCGGCAGCAGTAGCGTTCAAGCCAAATCCGCTCGTGCTTCTTCCTGCGAGCGCAACACCCGCCGCTGCACCTTGCCGGTGGTGGTCATGGGCAAGGCATCGATGAACTCAATCTCTTTCGGATATTCATACGGCGCCAGCTTGCCGCGCACATGGTCTTGCAGGTCTTGAACGAGCGCTGCATCGCCCACGAACCCCGGCGCCAGCACCACGTAGGCCTTGACCACCGCGCCGCGTTGCGCATCGGGCTTGGGCACCACCGCAGCATTGGCCACGGCCGGGTGTTTGACCAGGCAGTTCTCTACTTCGCCGGGGCCGATGCGGTAGCCAGCGGCCTTGAACATGTCATCGGCGCGGCCCTGGTACCAGAGGTAACCGTCGGCGTCTTGCGTGGCCAGGTCGCCGGTGCGGCACCAACTGTTGGCAGGGTCGCCGGTGTACTTGGCCTGGGTGGCTTGGTCGTTCTTCCAATAACCCAGAAAGAACACCGGGTCGGGGTGGCCGTGCACGTCACGCCGGTGCACCGCCACTTCACCGGGCTGGCCGGGCGCCACTTCGCGGCCGGCCTCGTCGATCAGGCCCACACGGTGGCCCGGGTACGCGCGGCCCATGCTGCCCGCACGCGCCGGCCAGCCTGGGGTTGGCCGGCCTTGAGCGTCAAACAGATGCACGCAATTGCCCACGATGTAGTTGATTTCAGTCTGCCCAAACATCTCGTTCAAGCTGACGTTCAGCGCCGCGCGGCACCAGTTGAACACCGCATCGCCCACCGCTTCGCCCGCGCTCATGATGGCGCGCAGATGCAGCGCATAGCGCGAGGCCGGGACGGGCACCGCTTTCATCATGGCCTTCAACGCGGTGGGGAACAAAAAGCTGTGCGTGACGCGGTGGCGCTGCATCAGCTCGAAGGCCCTTTCGGGCGCAAAGCGGCCCGCCGCGCCGACGATGGGGCGGCCGAAGTACAGCGTGGGCAGCAGCGCATCCATCAGCCCGCCCGTCCAGGCCCAATCGGCCGGCGACCAGAACACGGCGTCTTGCCCCTCGAACCCGTTCTGGCTGCATACAAAGCCGCTCAGGTTGCCGATCAGCGCGCGGTGCGGCATGAGCGCGCCTTTGGGTGGGCCGGTGGTGCCGCTGGTATAGATCAGCAGTGCAGCGTCGTCGGCGCCCGTGCGCGCGGCGCTGAAGCGCGGGCTCTCAGTGGCGCAGGCGGCAGCAAAGTCCAGATCGCCCTGCCCCTGCGCCGCGCCCACGGCAAGCACCTTGTGCAACTCCGGGCAGTTGGCGCGCGCCAGCAGCACGTTGGCGATGGCCGCTTCATCGACGATGGCGATGCGCGCCTGGCTGTGCTGGAAGCGGTATTCCAGCGCCTCGGGCCCGAAGAGGTAGGTCATGGGCATGGCCACCGCGCCCACCATGTACACCGCCATGTGCGCCACGGCCGTCTCGAAGCGCTGCGGCAGCACGATGGCCACGCAGTCACCGCGCCGCACGCCCAGGCGCTTGAGCAAGTTGGCCGCCGCGCAGGCCTGGGCGTGCAGTTGCCCGTAGCTCAGCGTTTGCACCTGGCCGCTTTCGGCTTCATGGATCACCGCCACCGCGTTGGGCGTGTCTCGCGCCCACCTTGTGCAACACACCTGGGCGATGTTGAACAGCGCTGGCACCTGCCACTGAAAGCCGGCGTGGATCGCTGCGTAGGCATCCTGCATCATGGCCGGCTCATTCAGAAGTTAACGCTTGTAGCGCGCCAGCGCCTCGCCGCTCAAGCGGCAAATGCGCCATTCGGGCATCACCGTGGCGCCCATGCCTTCGTACACGGCAATGGCGTTCGCGTTCCAGTCCAGCACACTCCATTCAAACCGCCCGCAGCCACGCTCGACCGCCAGCGCGGCCAGGTGGCGCAGCAACGCACCGCCCAGGCCCTGGCCGCGCCAGGCCGGTTTCACGAAAAGGTCTTCCAGGTACAAGCCGGGCTGGCCGAGGAAGGTGGAGAAGTTGGTGAAGTAAAGCGCAAAGGCCTGCACCGCCCCGCCACCTTCGGCCACCGTGCATTCGATCACGGGCCGCGGGCCAAACAAGTGATTGCACAGGCCTTGCGACGTGACCTGCACCAGGTGGGCGAGCTGTTCAAACTCCGCCAGCTCGGTGATCAGGCCGACGATGGCCTGCGCGTCTTGCGGCCGCGCGGCACGCAGTGCGTAGGCGGGCGCTTTGCCGGGAGTGATTGGGGTGGCTGACATGGCGGCATTCTGCAATGCCGCACTCAAGTTGCCCGCAACCCGGCCGAAAGCCAACCAGGGAGCCGCAACCAGCGCGACCAGGGCCCACCCCGGGCCCGGCACCGCATCGCACCGTTGGAGTCACATGCAGTATTCGCAACTGTCCACCGTCAAGCACCACATCAATGTGGGTGTGCCGTTGCCCTTCAACGTGCGCAACAACGACAAGACCCTGCTGCTGGCACGCGGCCAGGTGGTGGCCAGCAACGACCAGATGGAGGCCCTGTTCGACCGTGGCGCCTTGGTCGACCTGGCCGAAGTGCGTGCCGCCATCGTCTCGCCCAAGACGGCGCCGCGCGAACAGTTGCCGCAGTTGTGGAACCAGACCATGAACCAGGTCGGCCAGACTCTGATGGCCAGTGACAAGGATGGCTTCTCGTCGGCGCTCCAAGAGGTGACGGGCCCGGTGATCGAGCTCATCGAGCGCGACGGCGACCTGGCCATCTTCCAGGTGCTGCGGCAAGACGCCAAGCCGACCCAGCAGTACGGCATCAACCACTCCGTGCACACCGCCATCACCGCCTTCCTGGTGGCGCAGCGCCTGGGCTGGGATGCCACCAGCGCGCAGATCGTGTTCAAGGCCGCGCTGACCATGAACCTGGGCATGCTGGACATTCAAGGTGCGCTGGCCATGCAGCACACACCGGTCACGGCAGAGCAGCGCAAGGCCATTCTCGAGCACCCGCAAAAGAGCGTGGAGATGCTCAAGCTGGCCGGGGTGACCGATGCCGATTGGCTCACCGCGGTGGCGCAGCACCATGAAGCGCCCGACGGCAGCGGCTACCCCACGCGCACCAAGGACATCAGCGACATGGCCGGCCTGGTGCGCCGCGCCGACATCTATACCGCCAAATTGAGCCCGCGGCTGAACCGCGACGCCATGGCGGCCGACAAGGCCGGGCGCACCATGTTCATGAACGACCCGGGCAACCCCATGACCGCGGCCCTGGTGAAGGAATTCGGCGTCTACCCGCCGGGCTGCTTCGTCAAGCTCGTGTCGGGCGAAACGGCGGTGGTGCTCAAGCGCGGGCCCAGCGTCATCACGCCGAAGGTGGCCGCGCTCACGTCGCCCACCGGCGCGGTGTTGATCGAGCCGGTGCCGATAGACACCGCGCGGCGCGAGAACGCGATCGCCGCGGTGTTGGGCGAAAAGAACGTGGCCGTGAAGATCGCGCCCGAAAAATTGATGGCCATGGCGCTGGCCTGAACGGCCTGGTGCCCAGCGGCTCCCAGGTCGCCGCCATGACAGCGCTCAGCCGGGCGCTGTTCTACATTGGCGGGTATGACCCTGTACTCGCCTGTCAAACCCGGCCGCAGCGAATTCGTCACCCTGCGCGGCCTGCGCACCCACCTCAACGTCTGGGGCACGCCGGCGCTGGCCACAACACAGCGCCCGCCCCTGGTGCTGCTGCACGGCTGGATGGACGTGGGCGCCTCTTTCCAGTTCATGGTCGATGCGCTGCGCGATGAACGCTACATCGTCGCCCCCGACTGGCGTGGCTTTGGCCTGACCGACAGCCCGCAAGCCGATTGCTACTGGTTCCCCGACTACCTGGGCGACCTTGACGCACTCATCGACCTGTTAAGCCCGGCTGCGCCCGTGGACTTGCTGGGCCACAGCATGGGTGGCAATGTGGCCATGATGTACACCGGCACGCGCCCGGCACGCATTCGCCGCCTGGCCAACCTGGAAGGCTTTGGCGTGCCGGCCACGCCGGGCAACCAGGCGCCGCAACGGCTGTCGCAGTGGCTCGATGAACTGAAGGCGCCGCAGGGCTTTGCCACCTACGACAGCGTGCAAGCCGTGGCCGCCCGGCTGCAGAAGACCAACCCGTTGCTGGCACCAGACAAGGCCGCCTGGCTGGCCCAGCACTGGGCGCGGCCCGATGCGCAGGGGCGTTGGCACATTCTGGGTGACGCTGCGCACAAGCGCATCAACCCGGCGCTGTCGCGCAGCGACGAAATCCTGGCGCTGTGGCAGCGCATCACGATGCCTGTGCTGTGGGTGCAAGGCGACCAGAGCAACCCCGACAAGTGGTGGCAGGGGCGCTACAGCCGTGCCGAATTCGAGACTCGCCTGGCCGTGGTGCCCGACGTGCAGCGCTGCGAGCTGGCGCCGGCCGGCCACATGCTGCATCACGACCAGCCGCAGGCGCTGGCGCAGCGGCTGGAAGCGTTCTTGAACGCAACCTGAGCGCGTCTTGAATGAACGAAGGGCATGCCAAAATCGCGCCCCCCGCTTACGCGGCCGCTCAATACGCGCCCGCTCAACAACAGGCCACGCCCCATGGACATCGAACGCATCAACCAAACCGGTAACCTGCTGGCCGACCTGACAGCACGCACCGTGCTGTTACGGGGGTATCTTTGACTACGACCGCAAGGCGCTGCGCCTGAACGAGGTCAACGCCGCGCTGGAAAACCCCGCGGTCTGGAACGAACCCAAGCGCGCCCAGGAACTGGGGCGTGAAAAGAAGACGCTGGAAACCGTGGTGGAAACGGTGAACCACCTCACCAGCAACCTGGCCGACAACATCGAGCTCTACGACATGAGCAAGGCCGAAGGCGACTTCGATGCCTTGCTGCACATCGAAGCCGAAGCCGCCGCGCTGCGCGACATGGTCGAGAAGATCGAATTCCGGCGCATGTTCAGCAACCCGGCCGACCCGGGCAATTGCTTCATCGACATTCAAGCCGGCGCCGGCGGCACCGAGGCCTGCGACTGGGCCAGCATGTTGCTGCGCCAGTACCTGAAGTATTGCGAACGCAAGGGCTTCAAGACCGAGGTGCTGGAAGAAACCGAGGGCGACGTGGCCGGCATCCGCAGTGCCACCATCAAGGTTGAGGGCGACTATGCCTTCGGCCATTTGCGCAGCGAAACCGGCGTGCACCGCCTGGTGCGCAAGAGCCCGTTCGATTCCGCCGGCGGGCGCCACACCTCGTTCGCATCGCTGTTCGTCTACCCCGAGGTCGACGATTCGATCGAGATCGACATCAACCCGGCCGATGTGCGCGTGGACACCTTCCGCGCCAGCGGCGCCGGCGGCCAGCACATCAACAAGACGGATTCGGCGGTGCGGCTCACGCATATCCCGACCAATATCGTGGTGCAGTGCCAGAACGACCGCTCGCAGCACCGCAACCGCGACGAGGCCTGGGGCATGCTGCGCTCGCGCCTGTT
>JAYUQE010000600.1:0-2431 GCA_043756905.1 Burkholderiales bacterium
GGCAGCACCGCCGGGCCCGAAGTGTTGGATCTGATCGAGACCAGCCTGCGCGCCAGCGGCTACAGCGTGGCGCGCAACGACCCGTTCAAGGGCGTGGAGCTCATCCGCAAGAATGGCCGGCCGCAGGAACGCCGGCATTCGCTGCAAATCGAAGTCAAGCGCAGTTGCTATGCCGACGTGGCGCAGCACCGCAAGAATGAACATTTCGCGCGCTTGCAAGCCGCGCTTGATGCCATGCTCGCTGCCCTGGCGCAGCATGTGCGCACCGAACTCTGAGTTTCACCAAAGGAGACCCAAGCCATGAACGGTTTGATGATGAACATGCCGCTGCTGATCTCTTCGATGATCGTGCACGCCGAGCGCCACCATGGCGAGCAGGAAGTGGTGTCGCGCCGCGTCGAAGGCGACATCCACCGCACAAACTACCGCGAAGTGGCCGCCCGTTCGCGCCAAATGGCCAAGGCCCTGGGCGCCCTTGGCGTGCAGCCCGGCGAGCGCGTGGCCACGCTGGCCTGGAACGGCCACCGCCACCTGGAGCTGTACTACGCCGTGTCGGGGTCGGGTGCCGTGCTGCACACGCTGAACCCGCGCCTGCACCCCGACCAGGTGGCCTACATCGCCGACCATGCCGAAGACCAGGTGCTGTGCTTCGACATGACCTTCCTGCCTTTGGTCGAAGCCGTGGCCGGGCGGCTGAAGACGGTGAAGCACTTCATTGCCATGACCAGCCGCGCCCATATGCCCGCGGCCAGCAAGATCCCCAACCTGCTGTGCTACGAAGAACTGCTGGCTGCACAGGACAGCACCTACACCTGGCCGGAATTCGACGAACACAGCGCCAGTTCGCTGTGCTACACCTCGGGCACCACGGGCAACCCCAAGGGGGTGCTGTACAGCCACCGCTCCACCGTCATCCACAGCCTGGCGGCCGCCACGCCCGACGCGCTGAACTGCGGCGCGGCTGACGTCATCTTGCCGGTGGTGCCGATGTTCCACGTTAACGCCTGGGGCCTGCCGTACGTGGCGTGCATGGTCGGCGCCAAACTGGTGTTTCCCGGCCCGGGGCTCGACGGCAAATCGCTCTACGAATTGTTTGAGTCCGAGCGCGTGACGCTCAGCGCCGGCGTGCCCACGGTGTGGCAGGGCCTGCTCGGTTATGTCGAAGCCAACGGCCTGAAATTCAGCACCATGCGGCGCAGCGTGATCGGCGGCTCGGCCTGCCCGCCGGCCATGATCAAGAGCTTCAAAGAAACCCATGGCGTGCACGTGATGCATGCCTGGGGCATGACCGAGATGAGCCCGCTGGGCACGGTGGCCAGCTTCAAGCCGCGCCAACTGCAAGGCACACAAGAAGAGCGCTATGCGGTGATGGCCAAGCAAGGCCGGGTCATCTACGGCGTGGACATGAAAGTGGTGAACGAAGATAGCGCCGAGATCGCCTGGGACGGCGCCACCAGCGGCGAGCTGCTGGTGCGCGGCCCCTGGATCATTGGCGAGTACTTCAAGGCTGAAGGGGGCAACCCTTTACGCGATGGCTGGTTCCCCACCGGCGACGTGGCCGCCATCGACGCCGAAGGCTTCATGCAGATCACCGACCGCAGCAAAGACGTCATCAAGAGCGGCGGCGAATGGATAGGCTCGATCGACCTTGAAAACATCGCCATGGCGCACCCCGGCGTGGCCATGGCGGCGTGCATCGCGGCGTTTCACCCGAAGTGGGACGAACGGCCACTGCTGGTGGTGATGAAGAAGCCGGGCGTTGAACTGGGCCGCGATGAATTGCTGGCCTTCTTTGAAGGCAAGATCGCCAAATGGTGGACGCCAGACGACGTGGTGTTCGTCGACGCCATTCCCCTGGGCGCCACGGGCAAGATGCAGAAGAACAAGCTGCGCGAGCAGTTTCGCAACCACCTTGTGAAGGCCTGAGCGGGCCACCCCAGCGGGCCACCCTCGGGGCGCTTGGTGCAGCGGCGCCAAGCGGCCGGACGGCGCAGCAACACGTCAGTGATGCCATGTCCAGCCGCGCTGCATGCGGTTGCGCAATCGGTTACAACCTGTCACCAGTAGCGGCCTTCACGGCGCGGCGGCAACAAGACTGATCCGTTTCGTTTACTTCACATCGTTCGCATGTCTACACCTTCGCAAAAGCTGGGCTTCATCGGGCTGGGCCTGATGGGCACGCCCATGGCCAAGCGGCTCATCAGCGCCGGCCACCAACTGTTTGTCCACACCCGCAGCCAGGTTGACCCGGCCATCGCCGCCAGCACTGCCACGCCATGCACCTCGGCGCGCGGCGTGGCTGAGCGCGCTGAAATCATCTTCCTGATGCTGCCCGACACGCCCGACGTCGACGCCGTGCTGTTCGGCCGCGACGGCGTCATGGCCGGCCTGGTGCCGGGCAAGGTGGTGGTGGACATGAGTTCCATTTCGC
>JAYUQE010000601.1:0-2429 GCA_043756905.1 Burkholderiales bacterium
AGGAGGTGCAGGAACTGGTGAAAGCCACCACCTTGCCCGCCGGCTACAGCTTTGATGTCGGCGGCCAGTTGCAACAACAGGCCGAGGCCTTTGCGGGCCTGCTGTCGGCCATGGCGCTGGCGGTGATCTTCATCTACATCGTGCTGGCCAGCCAGTTCGGCAGCTTCCTGCAGCCCATTGCCATCATGGCCAGCCTGCCGCTGGCGCTGATCGGCGTGATGCTCGCGCTGCTGGCCTGGCGCTCCACGCTGAACGTGTTTTCCATGATCGGCCTGGTGATGCTGATGGGCCTGGTGACGAAGAACGCCATCCTGTTGGTCGACTTCGCCAACCAGGCGCGCAAGGCCGGCGCCACCGTGCCCGAGGCGCTGCTGCAGGCCGGCTTGATCCGCATGCGGCCGATCATCATGACCACCGCCGCCATGGTCTTCGGCATGCTGCCGCTGGCCCTGGCCTTCAACGACGGCGGTGAACTGCAAGCCCCCATGGGCCGGGCCATCATCGGCGGGGTCATCACCTCCACGCTGCTCACCCTGGTGGTGGTGCCGGTGCTGTACAGCTACCTGGTGCGGGAAACGGCGCGTGAGAAGAAGGCCAGGGCGGTGGTGCCTGGCGGTGCGGGCGGCGCCGCGGCCATGCCGATGCCGGCCGACCGCGATTGATGCGGTAGGCTCGCGGGCGAAAAGTCACCCAGAGCCGCCCATTGAAGACCAATCCAGAACAAGCCCGCCTGCCCGCCATTGACGAGATCGGTGTTGACGTCACTGGCCTGGATCGCCGCATGGGCGTTGACGATGCCGTGGTGCACGACGCGCTGTGCGTGCTGGGCACACCCACGGGCGTGACCCGCCTGTCTGAATTCCTGACCACCGCCCAATACCGCCTGGTGCGCGGCGTGGCCATCACTCCGCAAGAGCTGCGGCCCGTGCTCAGCCGCTTGCTGGATGCCGGCCATGTTCAGCGCGACCCGCAAGGCCGCCACAGCGCCACGGCGCCGCATGCGAACGCGCGCTTTGGCGCCATCATGCGCAGTGCCGAGGCGGCCGCACGCTGGTATGCCGCGTGGCGGCGCATGGTGGATTTCGAGCACAGCTATTCGATGCAGTTTCTGGAGGCCGAGCCGCTGATCGGCGCGGTTCGCATGGTGATCTTTGCGGGCAAGAAACTGGCCGACTTGCAGCACCTGCGCGACATGACCGAGCGCTACGGCGTGAACTGGCTGGGCGCGCTGCGGGTGGTGGTGTTGCGGCCGTTCGACGAAGGCTTGTTCAACCTGCTTGACCCTTCCTTGCAGGCTGAGCTGGTTGAAGGCCTGATGACAGCTTTCAGCGGCTGCACCGAGCCGGGCCTCAAGCCGATCGAAGACTGGCTGTTCAAGCTGCCGCTGGAGGAACCCGATGCCGTGTCGCCTGTGTTGCGTTTGCGGCTGGCCGAGACCCTGCTGTTCCGCGGCGAGTTTGAAAACGCCCGCGTCCTGGCTGCAACCCTTGGCGGTGGCAGCGTGGATGTGCTGCGTGCGGGCATCGCCATCGCTCAGGGCCAATGGGCCGCAGGCGCGGTGCAATTCGAAGCCGGCTTGAAGGCTTGCGCCGCGGCAACGGGGCGGCGCAAGAACCTGGTCACGCCCGGCCTGTGCTGGATGTATTTGATGGCCTTGCTGGCCAGCGGTGAGCCAGCAGCATGGGTCAAGGCGCGCAAATTCGCTGCGGCCGAAGGCGGCGGCAAGCGGGGGGCTGACGCGCTGAGCCTGTGGGGTTCATGGCAGCAAGCCATTGACCAGCGCCTGGGAGACGTGCCCAGGGCCAATGAAGTCTTTGTGCTGGATCGCCGGCCGCACCTGGCCATCGATTCCTTGGTCACCCTGCATCACCTGTTGCTGGCCGCCTGGCTGCGCGTGCCGGTGCCGGCGCCCGCCAAGCTGCGCGTCCATGTGCAGATCTTGACCACGGGGTACGAGGGCCAGGGCATGCTGTGGCTGGCGCAACTGGCGCGCCGCGCCCAGGCTTCGCTGCTAGCCGAGCCCGTGGCCAACGGCGCCATGCCCTTCTTTGTGGGCGACGCGCAAGACAGTTGGCGTGAAACCCTGGCTTCAGTGTTGGCCCTGGGCGCCGGCGCCAGCGCGGCGCGGCCGGCTGAAGGTGCGCTGCAAGACAGGCTGATTTGGATCGTTAGTGCAGATCAAGACGGGCGCTTGACGGCGCTGGAGGCCATGGAGCAAAAGGCCGGTGTGCGCGGCCTGGGCAAGCCCAAGAAGGTGGCGCTGGCCGGCTTGCCCAGGCGCAAGGACCTGCCCAACCACGACGCGGCCGTGGTGCGCGCCGTGCTGCGCGAGGAGTACGGCAGCGTCAGCATTGATTTGTCGCAGGCAGCCCCCGCCCTGGTGCGCCACCCGCATGTGGCCTGGGCGGCCGAGCCGGAAGTGTTCATTG
>JAYUQE010000602.1:0-2429 GCA_043756905.1 Burkholderiales bacterium
GGTTGCCGGATGCCTCCTGCGCCGGCTGCGCATGTTGATCGAGCACCACGCAGGGCACGCCCTGTTGCGCCAGGGCCCAGGCGCAGGCGCTGCCGGCCAGGCCGGCGCCGATGATCAAGGCGGAGCTGGGCGGAGTGATATCCCTGGCCACCCTGGCCGTGGCCGCCTGTGGCTGGTGTTGCCACAGGCCGGCCGGTGCGAGTGGCGTGAAGCCGGCACGGCGCAGCGCAGCGGCATCCTGTGCTGGCACCGGCTGCGCCCACAGCCGTGCCAGCGGCGCACACAGGCGGGCCAGGGGCTTGAAACGCCGCGGGTCTTGCTGGCCGGGCTCGAACAGCGGGGCGTCGATGCACAGGGCGTCACACGACGCCAACAGCTCGCGCTGCCACCGGGCCCAGGGGCCGACCGCCAGCAGCAACTCGATGCGCCCGCCCTCCAGGTTCAGGCGGTGCAAGTCGGGCGTGAGCACGGGCCACTGCCGGGCCAGGGTTTGCGCACGCTGCTGATTTGCGCCGCCAGTGAACTCGTTCGTTAGCCGGGCAGCGCTCTGCGGCGCCGGCTCAACCACGATGATGGTCAAACGCTGGCTGCGTACCGGGTCTTCGGCCCAGGCCTGCCACAGCGCCAGCAGCCGCTGGCCACGGCCCAGGCCATGGATGAGCGCCACGAAGCGCGTGCGCCCGGCCCAGTGTTGCAGGACGGCTGGCCAGGCGTGCGGACAAGCGTTCGGCAAAAGAAAAGGGGCACCGAAGTGCCCCTTGCTCTGCTGCGCGGCCACGTGAGCGTCAGACGCGCTTGCGGTATTCGTGGGTGCGCGTGTCGATCTCGATCTTGTCGCCGGTTTCCACGAACAGCGGCACCGAGATTTCCAGCCCTGTGGCCAGCTTGGCCGGCTTGAGCACCTTGCCCGAGGTGTCGCCCTTGACGGCGGGTTCGGTGTAGCTGATCTCGCGCACCAGGGTGGTGGGCATTTCAACCGAAATGGCCTTGCCGTCGTAGAACACCACTTCAACGGCCATGCTGTCTTCCAGGTACTGGATGGCGTCGCCCATGTTTTCGGCTTCCACCTCGAACTGGTTGTAGTCGGCGTCCATGAACACGTACATCGGGTCGGCAAAGTAGGTGTAGGTGCAGTCCTTCTTTTCGAGGATCACCTGGTCCATCTTGTCGTCGGCCTTGAAGACAAGTTCGGTGCCGGATGCATTCAGCAGGTTCTTCAGCTTCATGCGCACCGTGGCCGAATTGCGCCCGCCGCGGCTGTATTCCGTTCTGAGCACGAC
Organism: Burkholderiales bacterium; assembly: GCA_043756905.1. Lineage (GTDB taxonomy): Bacteria > Pseudomonadota > Gammaproteobacteria > Burkholderiales > Burkholderiaceae_C > Rubrivivax. Next base: position 1,281 of record JAYUQE010000602.1, read on the forward strand.
CATCGGGTCTTTGCCGTTCATGATGACGTTGCCGGCGCGAATTTCCTGGGCGATTTTCATGTGAGTCAGCCGCGAGTGGCCAGTTGGGCAAAGCCCGCGATTCTAGCGGTGTTCAGCCGCGAACCGCAGGAGCTGGGTGGTGAGATCAGGTTGTGCCGCCAGTTGCTCGCGCCACGCCAGCGTGTGCGCCAGCCAGGGCTGCGCCGCAGGCCAGGCCAGCGGGGGTGGTGCGAGGCCGTTCCAGGCTGCAAACAGCGCGCGCAAACCCGCGGCCAGCGCGGCGTCGGCCTGCTCCAGGTAGCTGCCCAAGAAGGCCTGGAGCTTGGCGCCCTGCGCGCCGTCGTGCTGCGGGTAGATCTGCCACACGAAGGGCCGGCCGGCCCACTGCGCGCGCACGAAGGAATCTTCACCGCGAACGAAATTCAGATCGCTCGCCCACAGCAGGTGGTCGAAGTCGTGCTGGGTCAGCCAGGGCAGGGCCAGGCCGCGCAGGCCGGGCGGCCAGTTGGCGCGATCGGCCAGCACCGCGGCGGCCGCGGCACCCGGCGCCAGCAGCAGTGCGGTGGGTTGGTCACCCAACGCGCCAAGCAGGTGCGAAACAGGCGCCTTGGGGTAGCAAAAGAGGCTGACCACACGCTCGCCGGCCAGCCGCGCCAGCCCCATGCCGGCCAGCCAGGCTGGTGCGTCGAACGCTGCCTGCCGGGCCAGCAAGCCGGGCTCACGGATCAGGCCGCCGCTGGCGGGTGTGAACCCGGGGTAGTAAAAGCGCTTGACCATGCCGCGCCCGGGGCCTGCCGCCACGGGTGATGCCAAGCCGTGGCAGCGCTGCGCGAAGGGCTCGGCGCTGAGGTGTTCGAGGTTGATCCACAGCGGCGGGCTTGGGCGCCGGGCCATGGCCTGGATGAACGCGGGCTCGGGGTCGCAGCCGAAGGTTTCAACCACCACATCGCCGGATGTCGCATGGGCCTGTTGCCCCCAGGCCAGGATCTCGACGCCGGCAGCGCCTTGCGGTGCCATCCACGCCAGCGCCCGGGCGTCATCCAGCCACAAACGCACCTGCTCGCCACGTTGCGCCAGGTCGCGCGCCAGGCGCAGCGCCACGCCGACGTCACCAAAGTTGTCGATCACGCGGCACAACAGATCCCACTG
>JAYUQE010000603.1:0-6342 GCA_043756905.1 Burkholderiales bacterium
GACCGGCCCGGCGCTGGCCTTGCTGGGCGCCGGCGCGGCCCTGGCGCTGGTGCCGCCCTTCGGCGGCCTGCCGCTGGCCGCCTACGCCGCGGTGGCGGCGTTGTTGATGGGCGGCGTGGCGCTGGTGCCGGCGCTGGTGCAAGCCCTGCTGGTGGCCGCACCCAAGCCCAAAGGGGCCCTGGTCTTGCTGGCCTTGCAGCGCGCGCGCCAGCAACGCCACACCGCCACCGCGGTGGTGGCCGGGGTGGTGGCCAGCCTGGCGCTTTCAGTGGCTCTCACGGTGATGGTGGCCAGCTTTCGCCAGGCGGTGGCCGACTGGTTGGGCCAGGTGCTACCCGCTGACCTGTATGCCCGCACCACGCTGAGCAGCGCCGGCGCCGAACAGGCTTGGTTGGACGCCGCGTTTGCCCAGCAAGCTGCCGCGGTGCCGGGCGTGCTGCGGGTGCAGCCTGCGCGCCTGCGCAGCGTGCAGTTAGATGCCGGCAACCCGGCCGTGAGCCTGATCGCGCGCGACCTCACCGACCCGGCGCGCCAACTGCCCTTGGTGGCCGAGCCGCTGCCGCCCACGGCGGGCGAGACCGGCATCTATGTGAGCGAAGCCGCGGCGGCGCTGCACCGCGCGCAGCCCGGCGCGCTGTTGGCCATTCCCCTGGGCGCCAAAACGGTGAACGCCCGCGTGCTCGGCGTGTGGCGTGACTACGCCCGCCAGCACGGCAGCGTCGCCATCGACCTGGCCACCTACCGCGCGCTCACGGGCGACACCCGCATCAACGAACTCGCCCTGTGGCTGGCTCCGGGCGCCGACGCCGCCGCGGTGCAGCAGGCCCTGCTGGCCGCGGCCGGCGGGCCTTGGCTGGAATTTGCCACGCCGGCGCAGTTGCGCGTTCTTTCCATGCGGCTGTTCGACCGCAGCTTTGCCGTCACCTACTACCTGCAAGCCGTGGCCTTAGGGCTCGGCCTGGTGGGCGTGGCGGCCAGCTTGTCTGCACAAGTGCTGGCGCGGCGCAAGGAATTCGGCCTGCTCGCCCACCTGGGCCTCACCCGCGGCCAGGTGCTGGCGGTGGTGTGTGGCGAGCTGGCCGCCTGGCTGGCGGCCGGCGCCCTGTGCGGCGTGCTGTTAGGGTTGTTGATCAGCCTGGTGCTGGTCAAAGTGGTGAACCCGCAAAGCTTTCACTGGACCATGGACTTAAGCGTGCCCTGGGCACACCTGGCGCTGTTGGCCGGGGCCACCTGGCTGGCCGGCATGGCCACGGCGGCATTCAGCGCGCGCGGCGCCGCGGCCCTGCCCGCGCTGCGCTCCGTGAGGCAGGATTGGTAAGCCGCCGCGCCTGGCTGCACGGGGCGCTGCCGGCCTGGCTGGGTGCCGCCCCGGGCACCACCCTCCACGCCACCACCCATGCCACCAGCGTGCAGCGCGGCGCGGCGTTGCAGTTCCCGCGCGACCACGGCGCCCACCTGGGCGCGCGCATCGAATGGTGGTACCTCACCGGCTGCTTGTTCCGCGCCGACGGCGAGCCCAGCCACGGCTTTCAGCTCACGTTCTTTCGCCATGCCACCGGCCTGGCCGACACCTTGCCCAGCCGCTTTGCGCCGCGCCAGTTGCTGCTGGCACACGCGGCGCTGACCGATCTGGCCGCAGCACCCGCCGGCCGCCACCGCAGTGCCAGCCGCGCCGCGCGCTGGACGGGCGCGGCGCAAGCCCCGCTGGCCGCGGCGGCCACGCACGACACGCGGGTGCACGTGGGCAACTGGCTGCTGCACCGGCGTGACGGCACTGCGAGCGTGTATGACGCGTCGTTCGGCGTGGCGGACGTTGATCTCACCCTGAGCGCCACCGCGCCCCAACCGCCGCTGTTGCAAGGCGATGCAGGCTGGTCGCAAAAGGGCCCGCAGGCGCAGTCAGCCAGCCACTATGTGAGCGAGCCGCAATTGCGCCTGAGCGGCCAGATGCAACGCGCCGGGCGCACTGCGAGCGTGCAAGGCCTGGGCTGGCTGGATCATGAATGGAGCGATGAACTCGTGCCCGCCGGCGCGGTGGGCTGGGACTGGATTGGCATCAACCTGCTCGACGGCAGCGCGCTCACCGCGTTCAGGCTGCGCCGCGCCGACGGCAGCGCGCTGTGGGCCGGCGGCAGCCACCGCAGCGCCGCGGGTGTCACCCAAACCTTTGCCGCCGGTGCAGTGCGCTTCGATGCCGGCCGGCGCTGGCGCAGCCCGCGCTCGAACGCCAGCTATCCGCTGCAATGGCAAGTTCACACCCCTGCCGGCGCCTGGCAACTGCGCGCCCTGGCCGACGACCAGGAAGTCGACGGCCGCACCAGCCTGGCAGGCCATTACTGGGAAGGCTTGAGTGAACTGCTTGATGCGCAAGGCCGGCGCGCCGGCCTGGGCTACCTGGAAATGACCGGCTACGCCGCGCCGCTGGCCACGCCGTAGGTAGCGCTACCGCGCCTTGCCGCGCGGCGTGCTGCGCGGCGCGGCGCCCAGGCGCTGCGGCACGGCGCGCGGCTGCAAGGGCGCCGAGCGCACGCAGTTGCGCCCCGCGGTGCGCGCCGCCTCCAGTGCTGCGGCGGTGTCCTGCAGCAGGGCTTCGAGCGAGATGTGCATCACGCCGACCGAGGCCACGCCAATGCTCACCGTGGAGGCCACGCCGGCATCGAACCAGCGCAGCACATTGGCCGCCACCTGTTCACGGATGCGTTCGGCCACATCCAGCGCGCCCAACGAATCGGTGTTGGGCAGGAACAGGGCGAACTGCTGGTCGCTGTACCGGGCCAGCAGGTCGCTGCCGCGCAGCGACTGCGCCGCGATGCCGGCAATCTGGCGCAGCAAGGCCTCGGTGCATTCGGTGCCATGCAATTCGAGCACGCGGGCAAAGTGGTCGGTGTCGAGCAGCAGCAGTGCGCCGTCCTGGCCATAGCGCCGGCAGCGCGACCATTCACGCTCGGCCGCGGCCATGAAGTGGCGCCGGCTGAGCATGCCGGTAGCCGGGTCGCTGCCACCATTCAAGGCCTGCGCCGCGCGCGCCGCATTCAGCTGGCCGAGCAGGTGCAGAACCAGGCCGGCCAATACCAGGGCCACGGCGGCGGTGCACGCGGCCACCAGGCGCAAGACCTCTGCGCCCAACGGGGCGCCGTGCAGCCACATCGCAGCGGCCGCCAGCGCTGCGCCAGCGCCGGCGGCCAGCGCCACCAGCACGGCCAACAAGCCGGCCGTACCCAGGCGGCGCAGCCCCAGGTTGAGGCCGCGCAACAACGTTGACTGAGGTGTTGATTCAGGCATGAAGCGGCTTCGCGTGTGCGTAGGGCATTCGACCACAAAGCGGCGCGCAGGGGGCGGCCGGGTGTATCGGCCTGTGACTTGTGCGCGTGTGGCGTGCCACGGCAAACAGCGCTCCCGGGGCCGGGTTGGCCAGATACGCTGCCCCGTAGACTTCAACCATGCCCCCTACCCCAGACCGCGCCAAGAGCGCCACGCCGCGCTCGCTGTCGGGGCTGCTGCCGTTCTTGACGCCCTACCGCGGCCGCATCGTGCTGGCCGTGGTGTTCCTGGTCGGCGCCGCCGCGGCCACGCTGATGGTGCCGGTGGCGTTGAAGTCACTCATCGACGCCGGCCTGGTGGCCGCCGAGCCCGGCCAGCGCGTGATGGCGCTGCGCGAGCACTTCGTGGCGCTGTTCGGTGTGGGCGCGGCGCTGGGCATGTTCTCGGCGCTGCGCTTTTACATGGTGAGCTGGTTGGGCGAGCGGGTCACGGCCGATCTGCGCAGCGCCGTGTACGCCCATGTGCTGCGCCAGAGCCCCGAGTTCTTCGAAACCACGGCCACCGGCGAAGTGCTGTCGCGCCTGACCACTGACACCACGCTGGTGCAAACCGTGGTCGGCTCGTCCCTCAGCATGGGCCTGCGCAATGTGGTGATGGGCATCGGCGCCCTGGGCATGCTGGTCTTCACCAACCCGTATGTGATGACGCAGGTGCTGGGCATCCTGGTGCTGGTGGTCTTGCCCAGCCTGTATTTCGGCCGTCGCGTGCGCAAGCTCAGCCGCGCCAGCCAGGACCGCGTGGCCGACACCAGCGCCATCGCTTCTGAAGTGCTCAACGCCATGCCGGTGGTGCAAAGCTATGTGCAGGAAGCGCGCGAGGCACAGCGCTTTGCCGTGGCCAGCGAGGCCGCGTTCGACGTGGCGCGCAAGCGCACGCGGGTGCGCGCGCTGCTGGTGGCCTTCATCATCACCGCCACCTTTGGCGCGCTTTTGTGGGGCCTGTACCAAGGCACCCAAGCCGTGTTGCGCGGGCAGATCTCGGCCGGCCACCTGGGCCAGACGGTGGTGTTCGTGATGATCCTGGTGGGCAGCGTGGCCGTGCTGTCCGAGGTGTATGGCGACTTGCTGCGCGCCGCCGGCGCCACCGAGCGGCTGATGGAGCTGCTGGCCAGCGTGTCGCCGGTGGTCGACGCGGCCCGGCCGCGCGCGCTGCCCGCGGCCACGGCGGGCTCCACGGTGGCACTGGACCATGTGACGTTCCACTACCCCTCTCGCCCGGCGCAGGCGGCCTTGCGCGACGTGTCTTTCAGCGTGGCGCCCGGCGAGACCGTGGCCTTGGTTGGCCCCAGCGGCGCGGGCAAGAGCACGGTGCTGCAACTGCTGCTGCGCTATTACGACGTGAACGCCGGCGTGGTGCGGCTCGATGGTGTGGCCCTGCCTGAGCTGGCGCTGGCCGAGCTGCGGGCGCGCATCGGCATCGTGCCGCAAGACAGCACGGTGTTTTCCACCAGCGCGCTGGAAAACATCCGCTATGGCCGGCCCGCGGTGAGTGACGAAGAGGTGAAAGCCGCCGCCAAGGCCGCCTATGCGCACGACTTCATCAGCGCCCTGCCTGAGGGCTATGCCACCTTCCTGGGCGAGCGCGGCGTGCGCCTGTCGGGCGGGCAGCGCCAGCGCATCAGCATTGCGCGCGCGATGCTGAAAAACCCGCCGCTGTTGCTGCTGGATGAAGCCACCAGCGCGCTCGACGCCGAAAGCGAACGCATGGTGCAGGCCGCGCTCGAAGCGGCGATGACCGGGCGCACCACCATCGTGGTGGCGCACCGCCTGGCCACGGTACTGCGGGCTGATCGCATCATCGTTTTGGAGGCCGGACGCATCGTCGACATGGGCACGCATGCCGAGCTGGTGGCAGGCGGCGGGCTGTATGCACGGCTGGCGGCCATGCAGTTTGAACAGGCATAATTCATGCGCATCATTGAAAGGCACACGCCATGCGCCGAATTCGAAATTCGCCCAAGCGCCCCATCAACTTGTCGCTCAATGCGGCGGTGTTGGACATGGCCAAAGAGATGGGGCTGAACATTTCGCAAACGGTAGACGCCTTGCTCACCGAAGAAGTGCAGCGCCAGTACTGGGCGCGCTGGCAGCACGACAACGCAGATGCCATTGCGGCGTACAACGCGCGCATCGAGCGTGAAGGTTTGTTTTCGGATCGTTATCGCACGTTCATGCGCAATGATGCTGACCGCGACGCGGCGTGAGCCAGGGCCTGTCATCACATGGCTCGCTTCGACATCTATGCCAACCCGTATGCGCCCGAACGCAGTCACACCCCCTACGTGCTGGACATCCAGAACGATCACCTCGGGCCGTTGGCAACGCGGGTCGTCATCCCGCTTCGAACACCCAAGAGCATGGGCGCATTGGCACCCAGCCTGAACCCGAGCATTGAAGTTGATGGCAAGCCGGTGATCCTGGACACCACGGCCTTGGCGCCCGTGCCGGCCATCATGCTCAAGCGCCCTGTGGCCGACGCACGGCGCTGGCATGCGGAGGTCGCCGACGCCCTGGACACCCTCTTCGGAGCCTATTGAAGTGGCACTCAACCCTCGCCCCGCCCGCAGCCAGTACGAAGACTTCATGCGCCACGTCTATGCCAACGGCGTGGCCAAGACCGACCGTACCGGCACCGGCACGCGCAGCGTGTTCGGCCACCAGATGCGGTTCGATTTGAGCGAAGGCTTCCCGCTGGTCACCACCAAGAAAGTGCACCTGAAGTCCATCATCCTTGAACTGCTGTGGTTCCTGCGTGGCGACTCCAACGCCCGCTGGCTGCAGGAACGCGGCGTGACGATCTGGAACGAATGGGCCGCGCCCGACGGCGAATTGGGCCCGGTGTACGGCGTGCAGTGGCGCAGTTGGCCCACGCCGGGCGGCGGCCACATCGACCAGATCACCGAAGTGATGAACCAGCTCAAGGCCAACCCCGAATCACGCCGCCTGATCGTCAGCGCCTGGAATGTGGCCGAGCTGCCCAAGATGGCGCTGGCGCCGTGCCACGCGCTGTTCCAGTTCTATG
>JAYUQE010000604.1:0-2421 GCA_043756905.1 Burkholderiales bacterium
ACTGATGAGCAAGAGCAACTGCGCGATGCGGTGGCGCGTTGGGTCGAAAAGGGCTTCAACTTCGAGCGCCGCCGCGCCCTGGCGCGCGCCGGTGGCCACACCCGCGCCGTGTACGCCGAACTGGCCGAGTTGGGCTTGGCCGGCTTGCAGGTGGCCGAGGAACACGGTGGTCTGGGCTTCGGCGCCGTGGCAGCCATGGTGGTGATGGAAGAACTGGGCCGCGGCCTGGTGAATGCGCCGTATGCACAGGCCGCGCTGGTGGCGCCGCAGTTGCTGGCGCAGGCCGGGGCGGCGCTGCAAGCACAGTGGCTGCCCAAGGTGGCCAGTGGCGATGCGCTGGTGGTGCTGGCGCAGCAGGAACGCGCCTCGCGCTACCGCTTGAACCTGTGCAGCACGCGCGCCGTGCAAGCTGGCAGTGGTTGGCAACTCAGCGGCGCCAAATGCGTGGTGCCGGCGGGTGACGAGGCCGATGCCTTCGTGGTGAGCGCGCGCGTGAGCGGGGCGGACGACGAAAACGCGGGCCTGGCCCTGTTCCTGGTGCGCGCCGATGCGGCCTGTGTCGCCATCGATGCTTACGCCACCCAAGACGGCGCCCGCGCCGCAAACATCACGCTCAATGCGACGCCGGCCGATCTCATCACCCTGCAAGGCCACGCCGCGCTGGAAGCCGCCGTGGATGTGGGCCTCGCCGCGGCCTGCGCCGAAGGCGTGGGGCTGATGGAGAAGATGACGCAGATCACCGCTGAATACATGAACACGCGCAAGCAGTTCGGCGCCACGCTGGCCAGCTTTCAAGTGCTGCGCCACCGCATGGCCGACGTGAAGATGCAGCTCGAACTGGGCCGCGCCATGAGCTTCTACGCCACGCTCAAGCTCGGTGAGCCTGCGGCGCAGCGGCGGCGCGCCTTGTCGCAAGCCAAGGTGCAACTCGGCCAATCGATGCGTTTCGTGGGTCAGCAGTGCACGCAGCTGCACGGCGGCATCGGCGTCACCGATGAATACATCTCCAGCCACTACTTCAAGCGCCTGACCATGCTGGAAATGAGCCACGGCGACACCCTGCACCACTTGGGTGAGGTGAGTGCGCGCATGTTGCCCACGGCCGGCGTGTTTGCCTGAGCTGCCGAGCGCGCCGTGTACATCACCGACGTGGCCGGCCTGAAGCTCGGCCACTTCACCCACCCCGCGCGCGCCACCGGCTGCACCGTGGTGTTATGCGAGGCTGGCGCGGTGTGCGGCGTGGATGTGCGCGGCGGCGCACCGGGCACGCGCGAGACCGACCTGCTGCGGCCCGACAACCTGGTGGAACAGGTGCACGCCGTGCTGCTCACCGGCGGCAGCGCCTTCGGCCTGGACGCCGCCGGCGGCGTGATGCGCTGGCTTGAGGAACGCGGCCACGGCCTCGAAGTGGGCCCCGTGCGCGTGCCCATCGTGCCGGCGGCGGTGCTGTTCGATCTGCTGCACGGTGACCCCGCCATCCGGCCCGATGCAGCCAGCGGTTATGCCGCCTGCGTTGCCGCCAGTTCCAGCAGCACCCATGCCGTGCCGGCGCAGGGCAACGTGGGCGCCGGGGCCGGCGCCGTGGTGGGCAAGCTGTTCGGCCCGGCGCGCGCCATGAAGGGCGGCATCGGCAGCGCGGCGTTCAAGGCCGGCGCCATCACCGTGGGCGCGGTGGTGGCGGTGAACGCGATCGGTGATGTCATCGACCCCACCACCGGCCGCGTCGTGGCCGGCGCGCGCAGCGCCGATGGCCGCGCGCTGCTGGGCAGCATGCAGGCCTTGCTGCGCGGCGATTTGCCCGAACGCGCGCGCGCCGGCATGGCCACCACCATCGGCGTGGTCGGCACCGATGCGCAGCTCACCAAGGCCCAGGCCAACAAGCTGGCCAGCATGGCGCACGACGGCCTGGCGCGCGCCATCAACCCGGCGCATACCATGCAGGACGGCGACACCTTGTTCGCAGTGGCCACCGGCGCCAGCGGCAAGCCAGGTGACCTGACGGTGCTGGGCGCTCTGGCCGCGCACGCTGTGGCCCAGGCCGTGCTCAATGCCGTGCGCGCCGCCACTGCCTTGCCCGGCCTGCCCTGTGCCAACGATATGGAGAGTGCATGAACAAATTGATCACCCGCCGCGCCCTGCTCGGCCTGGTTGCCGTGCTGGCCAGCGCCTGTGCCAGCTTCGCGCCGCCGACTGAGCGCCCGCCCATCGTCTTCGTGCATGGCAACGGCGACAGCGGCGCGCTGTGGCTCACCACCTTGTGGCGGTTTGAGAGCAACGGCTGGCCGCGCGAGCGGCTGCATGCGATCGACATGCCCCTGCCTTTGGCGCGCAACGATGACGCCGTGGCGCAAGACGGCCGCAGCTCCAGCGCGCAGCAGGCCAACTTCCTGGCCGCTGAAGTCGACAAACTGCGCCAGCGCA
>JAYUQE010000605.1:0-2420 GCA_043756905.1 Burkholderiales bacterium
GGAATTCATCCTCACCCTGGCCTGCCGCGACGCCAAAGGCATCGTCCATGCCGTCTCCGGCCTGCTGTTCCAGGCCGGCTGCAACATCATCGACTCGCAGCAGTTCGGCGACCTGGCCGGCCCGCAGGCCACCGGCCTGTTCTTCATGCGCGTGCACTTCGAGGCACCCGCCCACCTGGCCGAGCGCGCCGCGCTGGGCGTGATGTTCGAGCACACGCGCCAGCAATTCGGCATGAACTTGAACCTGTACGCCGTGTCGCAGCGCCCGCGCGTGTTGCTGCTGGTCAGCCAGCACGGCCACTGCCTGAACGACCTGCTGTATCGCTGGCGCAGCGGCGCCCTGGCCGCCGACGTGGTGGGCATTGCCAGCAACCACACCACCTTTGCCGAGCTGGCGCAGAGCTATGGCCTGCCGTTCCATCACCGGCCCGTGCCGGGCGGCGCCGATGTCGTGGTCAAGCAAGCACAAGAACAAAGCGTGCTTGATCTGATCGAAAAGGAACAAGTCGACCTGGTCGTGCTGGCGCGCTATATGCAGATCCTGAGCAGCGCCTTTTGTGAAACGTTAAGCGGCCGCGTCATCAACATCCACCACAGCTTCCTGCCCAGCTTCAAGGGCGCCAACCCGTATGCACAGGCCCATGCGCGCGGCGTGAAGATCATCGGCGCCACGGCGCATTACGTGACCAGCGACCTGGATGAAGGCCCGATCATCGAACAAGACGTGGAGCGGGTGGATCACTCACTCTCGGCGGCCGACCTTACCGCCGTGGGCCGCGATATCGAATGCCGCGTGCTGGCCCGCGCCGTGCACTGGCATGTGCAGCGCCGCGTGCTGCTCAACGGCCACCGCACCGTGGTGTTTCGCTGAACGCTCGCCGCCAACATGGCCCGCCGCCCGCCGCCCCCAGCCGCCTTGCACGGCACGCCCGATGAGGTGGAAGCCCAGTTCTACGAAGGCTTGCAACAGGGCAAGCTCGACCAGGTGATGGCCGCCTGGGCTGACGATGACGAGATCGCGTGCGTGCACCCAGGCGGGGCGCGGCTGATCGGCACGGCGGCGGTGCGCGCCGGCTTTGAAGCCATCCTGGCCCAGGGCAACCTGGCCCTGGAGCCGCTGCGCGTGCGCCGGCTGCACACCCTGGGCTGTGCCGTGCACCATGTGGCCGAACGCATCAGCGCCAACACGCCTGACGGGCCGCAGTCGGCCTGGGTCTGGGCCACCAACGTCTACGTCAAGACGCCGCAGGGCTGGCGCATGGTGGCCCACCATGCCAGCCCAGCGGGCATGGCTGAGCCGCATGACGACGGCAACGAGGCCGTGCTGCATTGACCCCGGGCTTGGTGCGTTCACCGGCAATGGAACAGTTTCGTGCGCCACGTTGGCAGTTCGGCGGCAACGTGCAGACCCTCTGGCCGGCGCTGGCCTCGCGCCGCCACCAGGGCGCAGCGCCGCACTTCACGCGCGAACGCTGGGCCACACCCGACGGCGACTTCATCGACGTTGACTTCCTGGCCGCACCGCCCGGCGGTGATGCCAAGACCGTGGTGCTGTTCCACGGCCTGGAAGGTTCTTCGGCCAGCCACTACGCCCAAGCCTTTGCGCATGTGGCGCGCAGCCGCGGCTGGCAGCTGGCCGTGCCGCACTTTCGCGGCTGCTCGGGTGAGCTGAACCTGGCGCCGCGCGCCTACCACTCGGGCGACTTTGAAGAAGTCGGGTGGATCCTGCAACGCTTGCGCCAGCGCGCCACGGCGCCGCTGTTCGCCGTGGGCGTGTCACTCGGCGGCAATGCCCTGCTGCGCTGGGCCGAAGAAGCCGGCGACAGCGCGGCGGCCACCGTGTGCGCCGTGGCTGCGGTGTCGTCGCCGCTCGATCTGGCTGCCAGCGGCCGCGCCATCGGCCGTGGCTTCAACCGGCTCGTCTACACCCGCATGTTCCTGCGCAGCATGAAGCCCAAAGCGCTGCGCAAATGGCTGCAGCACCCCGGCCTGTTCGACCGCGAACGCATGCTGGCAGCGCGCACGCTGTACGAGTTCGATGACGTCTTCACCGCGCCGTTGCACGGCTTCAAGAACACCGACGACTATTGGCTGCGCGCCTCAGCCAAGCCGCAGCTGGCGCGCATTCGCATACCGGCCCTGGCGCTGAACGCGCGCACCGACCCTTTCGTGCCCGCCGCCAGCTTGCCCAAGCGCCACGAAGCCGGCCCCAACGTCACGCTGTGGCAGCCTGCGCATGGCGGCCATGTCGGCTTCGGCCAGGGCGCCTGGCGTGGCGACGTGCTGGCCTTGCCCGATGCGGTGTTGAACTGGTTCGCGCAACAGGCATAGAGTTCGCGCATGGACGACATCGTCATGGCCGCGCTGGCGCCGGCTTCTTCGGCCCAGCGCTGCAGGGCATTGCCGCCGTGTGAAACGCC
>JAYUQE010000606.1:0-2417 GCA_043756905.1 Burkholderiales bacterium
CTCGCGGCGAACAAGCTCCCCGAGCCGCGCGAGTGGGCCGACCTCGCGAAGCCCGAGTACCACAGCCACGTCGCGATCAGCAGCCCCTCGCGCTCGGGCACCACGCACCTCACCGTCGAGACCCAGCTGCAGGGCGAAGGCTGGGACAAGGGCTGGGCGCAACTGCTGCAGATCGCCGGCAACAGCGCGGCCATCACCGAGCGCAGTTTTGGCGTGCCCGATGGCGTCAACAACGGCCAGTTCGGCATCGGCCTGGTGATCGATTTCTTTGGCCTGGCCGGCAAGTACAGCGGCTTTCCGGTCGACTTTGTCTACCCCGACGTGACCGCCGTGGTGCCGGCCAACATCGGCCTGGTGTCGGGCAGCAAGAACCCGGTTGAGGCCAGGCAGTTTATTCGTTATACCTTGTCCACCGAGGGCCAGCAGCTGCTGTTCGATCCGAAGATCTCGCGCCTGCCGATCCTGCCGCCCGAGCAGCTCGCGGCGCCGGCCGGCTACCCCAACCCGTTCGAGCTGGCCAAGCGCGCCAAGGTGCAGTTCAACTCGGACTTGTCGGAGAGCCGCTACAACCTGGTCTCGGCGCTGTTCGATCAGAGCATCACCTTCCGACTCAAGGACCTGCAGGCCGCGACCAAGGCCATCCATGAGGCCGAAAGTGCCCTGGCCAAGAAGCCGATGGCCGCCGCTGTGGCGCTCGTCAAGCAGGCCCGCGAGCTGGCCTTCAGCCCGGTGGTGAGCACCAGCATGGCCGGCAACAAGGATTTCCTGGCCCTGTTCACGGCCAACAAGAAAGAGGCCTCGGTGAACAAACAGATCACCGGCCTGGAAGACCGCTGGAGCAGCACCGCGCGCGACAACTACGCCCGCGCCAAGGGCTTGGCAGAACAGGCCATGGCTTTGGCGCGTTAGTCACTTGGCGCGTTTAGTCATTTGGCAAGTTAGTCATTTGGCAAGTTAGTCATTTGGCACGCTAGTCATTTCGCACGTTAATCACCTGGCGCGCTGATCACTTGGCCACCGCCACGTCTTCGACCGCGACCTCGCCCGCGACCGCTGCGCCCAACCCCCCGCGCTGGGGCGTCTGGCTGGCCGGCGCGCTGGTGTTGGCCTTCTTGTTGTTGTTCCTGGTGCTGCCGGTCGGGCGGGTGTTCATCACAGCCTTTCAGGACGGCGACGGCAGCTTCACCCTGGGCCATTTCAGCGCCTTCTTCAGCCAAGGCTTGATGCGCGAGGCGTTTTTCAACAGCCTGTTCGTGGCGCTGGCGTCGACGCTGTGCGCCGCCTTGATCGCCGTGCCACTGGCCTACTTCACGGTGCGCTTTGACTTCCGCGGCGCGATCCTGATCCAGACCCTGGGCGTGTTGCCACTGATCATGCCGCCGTTTGTTGGCGCAGTGGCGCTGCAGTTGATCTTCGGCCGCAGTGGCAGCGTCAACCTGATCCTGCAAGAGCAGTTCGGCTTCACGCTGTCCATCATGGATGGTCTGGGTGGCGTGGTGTTCGTCGAGGCCATCCACTACTTTCCGTTCATCCTGATGAACCTGACGGTGGCGCTGCGCAACATCGACGGCGCGATGGAAGAGGCCGCCATGAACCTGGGCTGCAGCGGCTGGCGGTTGTTCTGGCGCGTGATCTTCCCGCTCAGCGCGCCGGGCTTCGTGGCCGGTGCCTCGCTGGTGTTCGTCAAGGTCTTCGACGACCTGGGTACGCCATTGGTGATGGGCCAGACCAACCTGCTGGCGCCGCAAGCCTATCTGCGCATCACCCAGGTCGGCCTGGAAGACCCGCTGGGCTATGTGATCAGCGTGCTCATGATCGCCTTCTCGGTTGGCGCCATGGCGCTGTCGGTGCGGGCCCTCAAGGGGCGCGACTACAGCACGCTGCAAAGGGGCGGCAGCAGCCTGCAGCGGCGGCGTTTGTCGCGCAGCGGTTCGCTGGCGGCTTACGCCTGGATCGCGGCCATCCTGCTGCTCACGTTGTCGCCACACATCGGCGTGCTGCTGCTCAGCCTGGCCAAGGTCTGGAGCTTTGCGCCATTGCCCGATGCCTACACCCTGGACCACTATGCGACCGCCCTGCGCAGCGATGAATTTCTGAAACGCCGCCTCATCGTTCACCAGCTCCGGTGTGGCCTGAATCGCCCCTACCCGCGCCCGCGCTTCGGTCACTTGTATCAGCACATCTTTCTCGTGCGCCGCATAACCTTTCACCACATTAACCAGATTCGGCACCAGATCGGCGCGGCGTTGATACTGATTCAGCACCTCGGCCCACGAAGCTTTGATATTTTCGTCGGTCGATTGCAGCGTGTTATAGCCGCAGCCCGACAAAGTTAGCGCAATGAAAGTCGCAAACAACCATTTCAACATTTCCAGCTCCTTAAAAATTACGTTTAAGCATTCTAAAGGGCAGTTCTA
>JAYUQE010000607.1:0-6282 GCA_043756905.1 Burkholderiales bacterium
AGGCTAGGCGCAGACCCGCAGCCGCACTATTTGTGCGGCAAGGGGATGCAACGACGCATGGCGGAAAAAGACGCGATTTCATGTATTGGTTTTGGTGAAGCGGACTACTAGACCTCATGGATTCAAGCTCAGACTGACGTTAGGCTAAACGGCTACTCAGCGGTCAAAGAGTAGTTTCACTACAAATCGGCAGCCACTCCTGCGCCACCTCATCGCCGAACCATGAATCCTGGCCGTCGACCGCTCAACCGCAGGCTGGCCGGCGCTGCCTTGGGTGGCCTGGCGTCAGCCCTGCCAAGCCAAGCCCGCGCCGCGCGCCGCGAGCCTTTGGTGGTGTGGTTCACCGTCGAAGGCGCCAAGGCCATGCGCGCGCAGGCGGTGGCGTTCACCGCGGCCACCGGCGCGGAAGTGATCGTCGAAACGCCCGACGACGGCCCGGCCAAGTACCAGCAGGCCTCGGCCGGCGGCAAGGGACCGGACATCTACGTTTACGCGCACGACCGCATCGGCGAATGGATCAGCAGCGGCCTGATCCAGGCCGTCACACCCAGCCAGCGGTTAATGGACGACATCGCGCCGCTGGCCTGGCAGGGCTTTAGCTCGCGCGGGCGGCTATGGGGCTACCCGTTCGCCATCGAGGCCGTCACCCTCATCTACAACAAGGCCTTGGTGGCCGCGCCGCCCAAGACTTTTGAAGAGGTGTTCGCGCTCGATGCGCAACTGCAAAAACAGGGCAAGCGGGCGTTGATCTGGGACTACACCAACACCTACTTCACCTGGCCCTTGCTCGCCGCGCATGGCGGCTACGCCTTCAAGCAGCGGCCTGACGGCAGCTTTGACGCGCGTGATTGCGGCGTGGCCAACGCCGGCGCGCTGGTGGGGGAACAGTTACTTGAAAAGTTAATCCACCAAGGCCTTTTGCCCGTTGGCAGCGGCTACCCTGAAATGGAAGCCGCCGTGGCGCAGGGCCGGGTGGCGATGATGATCAACGGCCCTTGGGCCTGGGTGAACCTGAAGCGCGTGGGCATCGACTTCGGCGTGGCCAACATACCGCTGGTGGCGGGCAAGCCGGCGGTGCCCTATGTGGGCATCAAGGGTTTGATGATCAACCGCGCAACGCGCCAGCGCGAGTTGGCGGTGGAGTTCATTGAAAACCACCTGCTCACGCTGCAAGGCCTGCGCGCCATCGACCAGGCCGAGCCCATCGGCGCAGCGGCCAGCCAGGCCTACTATGCGCAGCAGGCCAGCGATGCACGCATTGCCGGCATCATGGCCTCGGCGCAACACGGCGTGCCCACGCCCAGCATTCCAGAGATGGGCCGCTTCTGGGCCGCCATGAAAACCGCGCTCACCAACCTGAGCGAAGGCCGGCAAACCGCGCAGCAGGCGCTTGAAGCGGCCGCGCGACGGATCGTGCAGCCATGACGCTGGCGCTGCCGCGGCAGGGCCTGTGGCGCGGTGGCGCGGCCCGCGGCGCGGCCGCCACCGTGGCCGTGTTGGCCGCCCTGGCCGTGGTGGTGCGCGTGCATCCAGCGGGGCAGACCTTGTTGGCCGCCACGCTGTTGCTCATCACCGCGCTGGCGCTGTGGACGTATACCTCCGCGCGCACGCAGGCGCTGGGCTACCTTTTCCCCGGCGTGGCCGCGGCGCTGGTGTTCGTGGCCTTCCCCATGCTCTACACCGTGGGCATTGGCTTCACCAACTACAGCTCCTCCAATTTGCTGGAGCAAGACAGCGCGCGGGCCTACTTGCTGGAAGAAACCATTGCCGCGCCTGGCTCGGCCCGGGCCTTCAGCCTGCATGCTGATGGCGAGCGCTTTCGCGTGCAACTGCAAGCCGTGCCCGGGCAGCCGGCGTTGACCAGCGCGGCGCTGGCGTTGAACGTTGCGACGCCTGCCAGGCAAGAAGTCAGGCTGCACGAAGGCGCCACCGCCCTCGGCCCGGCGCTGCCCTTGCGCGCCGTGGTGGACCACCTTGAGGCGCTGCGCGCATTCACGTTGCGCAGCGCTTCAGGCCAGGCGTTGAACCTGGTCAGCCTGCGCGAATTCGCCCAGGCACAGCCGCTTTACGTGGCAGGCGAGGGCGGCGCCTTAACGGATCAAATCACTCGCATCACCTTCAGGCCCGACGCCACCGAAGGCTACTTCACCAGCGCCGACGGCCAGCGCCTCACGCCTGGCTACCGCGTGGCTGTGGGTGCGCGCCACTATGTGCAGTTGTTCAGCGAAAGCAAGTTCCGCGAGCCCTTTGTGAGCGTGTTCCTGTGGACGGGGGTGCTTGCCGCGCTCAGCGTTTTCTTCGCCGCCGCGCTGGGCCTGCTGCTGGCCGTGCTGCTGAACTGGGAGCCGCTGCAAGGCAAGGGCGCCTACCGGCTGGTGCTGTTCCTGCCCTACGCCGTGCCGGGCTTCATTTCCATCCTCATCTTCAAGGGCCTGTTCAACCAGAATCTGGGCGAAATCAACCTCATCCTGCATGGCCTGTTCGGCATTCGCCCGGCCTGGTTCTCAGACCCGCTGCTGGCCAAGGTGATGCTGCTCACCGTGAACGTGTGGCTCGGCTTCCCGTACATGATGGTGCTGTGCGCCGGGCTGATCAAATCCATTCCGGCCGACTTGTATGAAGCCTCGGCCGTGGTGGGCGCCGGGCCGCTCACCAACTTCTGGCGCATCACATTGCCGCTGATCTTGAAGCCGCTCACGCCGCTGCTGATCAGCGCCTTCGCTTTCAACTTCAACAACTTCGTGCTCATCAGCCTGCTCACCAACGGCCGGCCTGATCAGTTGGATGCCACGCTGCCCGCGGGCACCACCGACATTTTGGTCAGCTACACCTGGCGCATCGCGTTTCAAGACTCGGGCCAGCAGTTCGGCCTGGCCGCGGCGATCTCGACGGTGATCTTCCTCATCGTGGCCGCCATCACCCTGGTGCAAATGCGCTTCACCCGCATCGCCACCGACGACGCAAAAACTAGCATGGCCATCGTCCAACCCAAGTCGCAACGCTGGCGCCTGCTGGCCGCGCATGCCTTCTTGCTGGCCTTGTGCGCACTGGTGGTGTTCCCCTTCATCGTGGTGTTATCGGTGTCGCTGCGCCCCGGCAACTTTGCCAGCGGCTCGCTCATTCCGCAGACCATCAGCCTGGAACATTGGCGCTATGTGCTGGGCCTGCCCTATGCGGGGCCCGACGGCCAGATGCTGCTGCCCGACTTGCCCGTGCTGCGCTGGCTGTGGAATTCGGTCAAGGTGGCAGCCTTGTCGGGCGTGGTCACGCTGCTGCTTTCAACCACTGCGTCCTACGCACTCGCACGTTTGAAGTTCCGCGGCCGGCGCCAGTTGCTCACGGGCTTGATGCTGATGCAGATGTTCCCGGCCGTGCTGGCGCTGATTGCGCTGTACGCGATCTTTGACCGCCTGGGCACGGCCTTGCCCGCCATTGGCCTGAACACGCATTGGTCGCTGGTGCTGGCGTACTCAGGCGGCATCGCCATGCATGTCTGGACGCTCAAGGGCTACTACGACACCCTGCCCGGTGAGATTGAAGAAGCCGCGCGCGTCGATGGCGCCACGCCCTGGCAGGCCTTTGTGCGCGTGCTGCTGCCCATGGCCGTGCCCATCCTCATGGTGGTGTTCATGCTCGCCTTCATCGGCGCGATCATCGAATACCCGGTGGCCTCGGTGCTGCTCACCCAGCAAGACCAGCTCACCCTGGCCGTGGGCAGCAAGCTGTTCGTGCACGAACACAACTTCCACTGGGGCGACTTTGCCGCCGCGGCCATACTTTCAGGCTTGCCGATCACGGTGGTGTTTTTGCTGGCGCAGCGCTGGATGATTGCGGGCCTGGCCGCAGGAGGTGTCAAAGGCTGAATGGATTGGAAACCGCGATCCGTGCCCAACATGGGGCAAGTCTTGTCGCTTCGATGAAAGATTGGCCGCGCCGGCGCGACCAACTCTCGTCTACCCAGGAGTACCCGATGACCCGCCGCCAACTCATGCAATGGTTTTCGTTCTTCGGCGTCGCTGCTGCCGCTGCCAGCACCGCGGCGGCGCAGGCCGTCGGCCGCCTTGAATTGACCGCCGCGCAATGGAAAGGGCGGCTGACGCCCGCGCAATTCGACGTGCTGCGCAACCACGGCACCGAACGCGCGGGCACCAGCGCGCTGAACCAAGAAAAGCGCGCCGGTGTGTACCAATGCGCCGGCTGCGAGCTACCCCTGTTCAATGCTGCGGCCAAGTACGAAAGCGGCACCGGCTGGCCGAGTTTTCACACCGCGCTGCCCGGCGCCTTGGGCACCAGCACCGACTTCAAGCTCATCCTGCCGCGCACCGAATACCACTGCGCGCGCTGCGATGGCCACCAGGGCCATGTCTTCAACGACGGCCCCCAACCCACCGGCCAGCGCTATTGCAACAACGGCGTGGCGCTGACCTTCAAGGCGGCAGCATGAACAAGACCCTTGCACTTTTCGCGCTGGCCCTGGCCGCGTTTGCCGCGCAAGCGCAAATCACGGCCAAGGCCACCTTCGCCGGTGGCTGCTTCTGGTGCGTGGAGGCTGACTTTGACAAGTTTCCCGGCGTGCTTGCCACCACCTCGGGCTACATCGGCGGCAGCGTGGCCAACCCGACCTACCAGCAGGTCTCAAGCCACACCACGGGCCATGCCGAGGCGGTGGAGATCGTTTACGACCCGGCCAAGGTCAGCTACGAACAACTGCTGGCGCACTACTGGCGCAACATCGACCCCACCACCAAAGACCGCCAGTTCTGCGACGCCGGCACACCCTACCGCACGGCCATCTTCACGCATGGCGAGCAGCAACTCGCCGCGGCGCGCGCGTCGTTGGTGGCGCTGGAAAAGACCAAGCCGTTCAAGGAGCCCATCGTCACGCAGATCGTGCCGGCCGGGCCGTTCTATGCCGCCGAGGCGTATCACCAGGACTACTACAAGAAGAACCCGGTGCGCTACAAGTACTACCGCAGCGGCTGCGGCCGCGATGCGCGGCTGGCGCAGTTGTGGGGGCCACCGGCTGCGCAGTGACGCTGGTCAGTGATGCCGGTCAGTGACGCCGGTCAGTGACGCCGGTCAGTGATGCCGGGAATTGACACCGGGCATTGATGCCGCGCAAGGGCGCTAACGCCCCTGCGGCAACGCTGCCTTGCACGCTAGCGAGAATCAGCGCCCCGCACCGCGCAAGGATTCCGTCATGGCCCAGGTCGACGACTCAGCCCCCGCCGCCGCTCACGCCTATGCGCAAACACGCACCACCTTCACCACGCCCGGCGGAGCGCGCGGCACGGTCTATTCGCTGCCGAAACTGGGCCTGGCCCTGGGCGTGGACGTGTCGCGCCTGCCGCAGTGCCTGCGCATCGTGCTCGAAAGCCTGCTGCGCCATTGCACAGGGCATGGCGACAACCAGCGCGTCACGCCCGAGCATGTGCGCGCGCTGGCGCAGTGGCAGCCCAATGCGCCGCGTACGCAGGAGATTCCCTTCGTGGTGGCGCGCGTGGTGTTGCAAGACTTCACCGGCGTGCCGCTGCTGGCAGACCTGGCTGCCATGCGCGACGCCGCGGCCAGGCAGGGGCGCAAGCCGGGGTTGATCGAGCCGCTGGTGCCGGTGGATCTGGTGGTGGACCATTCCATCGCCATCGACCATTACGGCAACAAGCAGGCACTCGACCTGAACATGAGAATCGAGTTCGCGCGCAACCGCGAGCGCTACCAGTTCATCAAGTGGGGCATGCAGGCCTTCAAGAGCTTTGGCGTGGTGCCGCCGGGCTTTGGCATCGTCCACCAGGTCAATCTTGAATACCTGGCGCGCGGGGTGCACAGGTCGTTTGAAAATTCGTCCGCTGAAGGCGTGTGTTACCCCGATTCGCTGGTCGGCACCGACAGCCACACCACCATGATCAACGGCCTGGGCACGGTGGCCTGGGGCGTGGGCGGCATCGAAGCCGAAGCCGCCATGCTCGGCCAGCCGGTGTTCCTGCTCACGCCCGACGTGGTGGGTGTGAACCTGGTGGGCGCCCTGCGCGAAGGCGTGACCGCCACCGACCTGGTGCTCACCGTCACCGAGTTGCTGCGCGGCCAAAAGGTGGTGGGCAAGTTCGTTGAATTCTTTGGCGACGGCACGGCCAGCCTGAGCCTGCCCGACCGCGCCACCCTGGCCAACATGGCGCCCGAGTACGGTGCCACGCTGGGCTTCTTTCCGGTGGATGAAAAAACCTTGGCCTACTTCAAGGGCACGGGCCGCAGCACCGAGCAGATCGAGTTGTTCGAGGCCACGTT
>JAYUQE010000608.1:0-18288 GCA_043756905.1 Burkholderiales bacterium
CGTGTCGACGCCCGAGGCCGTGGCCACGGGGAGGATGAACTTCACCGGCCGGTCGGACTGGGCTCGTGCCGCGCCGAATCCGCCGCTGAGCGGCAAGGCAAAGGTGCCGAGCACCACGCGGCGGCGCTGTGCGTCCTGAAGATGTTGAAGCATGCTTATCTCCTCGATTGATTTGTAGTGCATGGCGGTCGTCGTCACGCCACCGCGCAACGCGAGCGCAGTTCGCCGATCTGCGTGACCGAATAACCCAGCGCCGCCAGCAACTCATCGGTGTGCTCGCCGCGCCGCGGCGGGTCGAGCCGCACGCCCAGGCGATGGCCGGCGAGCGTGATCGGGAACAGCGTCGTCTTCACCGTCTGCCCGGCCTTGGCGCCGTCGGGCAGGCGGATGTCGGCCAGACCGCCGGTGGCGAGCAGGTGTTCGTCGTCGAACAAGTCCTCGGGCTTGCCGATCGGCGCGAACGGCAGTCCGGCGTCTTCCATCACGCGGCTCAACTCGGCGGCGCCGCGACTGGCCAGCCGCTCGCGCAAGGCCTTCAGCAAGGGCTCGCGCTGTTCGACACGCTGGTTGTTCGTGGCGTACGCCGGGTTCGCTTTCATGTCGGCGAAACCCAGACAATCGCAAAACGTGACCCACTGCGGGTCGCTGACGGCGCACAAGAAGATCTGTTCGCCGTCTTTCACCGTGAACACGTCGTACACCGCCCACGCCGAAATGCGCCCCGGCATCGGCGCAGCCGGCTTGCCGGTGAGCGCGTATTGCAGCATGTGCTGGCCGACCAGGAACACGTTGTTCTCGAACAGGGCTGATTGCACCTCCTGCCCTTTTCCCGTGGCATGCGGCCCCCTATCACGCTGCATCAGTGCGGCCATTGCGCCGATGGCACCAAACAGGCCACCCATGATGTCGTTGACGCTTGAGCCGGCGCGCAGCGGATCACCGGGCCGCCCGGTCATGTAGGCGAGGCCGCCCATCATCTGCACCACTTCATCGAGCGCGGTGCGGTGTTCATACGGCCCGGGCAGAAAACCTTTGTGCGCCACGTAGATCAGGCGTTGGTTGTGCGGCGCCAGCGCAGCGTAATCGAGGCCGTATTGCTTCAACGCACCGGGCTTGAAGTTTTCGGCCACGACATCGGCGCTTAACGCCAGTTTGCGTGCGACTTTGGCACCGGCCGCCTGCTTCAAGTCGATGCGGATGCTCTTCTTGTTGCGGTTGAACATGGGGAAGAAGCCCGCGCCCGCGCCGAGCAGGCGGCGCGTGCCTTCGCCGTCGATGGGTTCGACCTTGATGACCTCGGCCCCCATGTCGGCCAGCACCATGCCGCAGGTGGGGCCCATCACCATGTGGGTGAATTCGACGACCCTCAAGCCGCTCAAAGGCTGGGGCGTGTTGGGTGCATTCATGCAGCCATCGTCCTGGGCAGGCCGGCACGCCAAATGTTGCCGTGCAACGGCTCGCCT
This sequence comes from Burkholderiales bacterium, assembly GCA_043756905.1. Lineage (GTDB taxonomy): Bacteria > Pseudomonadota > Gammaproteobacteria > Burkholderiales > Burkholderiaceae_C > Rubrivivax. The sequence continues at coordinate 1,464 of JAYUQE010000608.1, forward strand.
TCGAGCCATTGCGCCACGCGGCCGCGCAGCGCCATCAATTGAGCGAAGTCCAGGCCGGTGGGCTGGCCCATGCTGGCAAAGAGGTAGGCCACATCCTCAGTGGCCACGTTGCCGCTGGCGCCCGGCGCGTGCGGGCAGCCGCCAATGCCGCCCAGGCAGGCATCGAAGCGGCGCACGCCCACGCTCCAGGCGGCGTACACATTGGCCAGGCCCAGGCCGCGCGTGTCATGAAAATGGCCGCAGACCAGCTTGTTGCCGGCCACCTTGAAGCCCTGTTCAAACAGGGCGGCCACCTGCGCCGGATCGGCGTAGCCCACGGTGTCGGCCAGGCCGATACGGTCCACGCCCGCATCGAGCGCGGCACGCACCAAGCGCAGCACTTCGGCCGGCTCGACCCGGCCCTGGATCGTGCAGCCAAAGGCGGTGCTCAGACCGACTTCAATCAAACACCTCGATCCAGCGGCGTCGCGTTCGGCCACGATGGTGGCGATGTCGCGCACCACCTCATCGGGCGGCCGGCGCATGTTGGCCAGGCTGTGCGCATGGCTGGCCGATAGCGGCAGCAGCATTGAATGCGCGCCCTCTTCGAGCGCCCGCATCGCGCCCTTCAGGTTGGGCACCAGCACCGAGACTTCCAGCCCCGGCAGCGTCTTGGCAAAGGCCACCAACTCGGCCGTGTCGGCCAGTTGCGGCAGCAGTTTGGGCGGCACGAACGAGCCGACTTCGATTTCGCGCAGGCCGGCGTCGTAAGCGGCGCGCAGCCATTGCAGCTTGTGCGCGGTGGGCACGACGCGAGCCATGCTTTGCAGGCCATCGCGCAGGCTGACTTCGCGGATGGCGATGGGGGATGGGGGCAGGTTCATGATTCAGCCACCGACTTGAATTGCGCGCTGCAACACTTCAGTCGCCCATTGATTGAGACTCTTGCCGGCAGCCTGCGCCACCACCAACGCTTTGGTGTGCACTTCGGGCGGCACCCGCAGCAGCAGCTTGCCCGATGCCGGCTTCTCGGGGCTGACACCCAACTCCGCGCACTCGGCCAGATAGTCATCAACCGCTATCTCGAACTCCGCGCGCAACTCAGCCACGGTTTCACCGTGGAAGCTGATGATGCTTCGGATACCCAGCAGTCGGCCCACAAAAATGCCGTCGCGATCGTCCAGTTCGACGCGCGCCGTATAGCCCTTGTGCGACATGGTGTTCATGGTGTCACTCCTAACCGCTCCAGCAACTCTCGAACCTCCTCGACTTGGTACCGCCGTGCCTCCTTGCCCGGGTGCGGCCGGTGGCAACGCCATTGCTCGCCCATGAGTTCGATCTTCACGCGCGAGCCTTCGCGTTCGAAGACCGCCGCGCCAAGTGCTTTGAGCATGGATTCGATGTCGTTGAACGATATCGATGCCAGCGTGGGCTTGGCGAAGACGGCGGCCAGCGTTCGCTGTTGCTTCGCGTTCATGATTAAATGCTATCACTAACTGATAGCAAGCCACGCGTCCACCTGCTCACACAAACCGAAACGAAATCGACCCCAGCGCGCCGTAGTCAACATGGAAGTTGTCGCCCGCCGCGGCCGTGGCCGGGCGGGTGAACGAGCCGGCCAGCACCACGTCACCGGCATTCAACTGCTCGCCATGCGGCGCAAGTTTGTTGGCCAGCCAGGCCACGCCCTTGGCCGGGTGGTTCAGCACCGCTGCGGCCAGGCCGGTTTCTTCGACCACGCCGTTCTTGTGCAACAGCGCGCCGACCCAGCGCAGGTCCACCGCGTCGGGCTTCACGGGCCGCCCGCCCAGCACGATGCCGGCGTTGGCGGCGAAGTCGGCGATGGTGTCGAAGACCTTGCGCGGGGCCTTGGTGTCGCGGTCAAACTGCTCGATGCGTGCGTCAATGATCTCCACCGCCGGGCTCACGTATTCGGTGGCGGCCAGCACCTCGAACAGCGTCACGCCCGGGCCCTTGAGCGGCTTGCCGAGAATGAACGCAAGTTCCACTTCCACGCGCGGCGCGATGAAGCGGTTGATGGCGATGTCGCCGCCCGCTTCAAAGAACATGTCGTCCATCAACGGCGCGTAGTCGGGCTCGTCGATCTGGCTGGAAAGCTGCATGGCGCGCGACGTGAGGCCGATCTTGCGGCCCTTGATGACGCGGCCGTCGGCCAGCTCCAAGACCACCCACTCGCGCTGGATGGCGTAGCCGTCTTCCACCGTCATGCCTGGGTGTTGCTTGGAGAAATGGCGCAGCGGCGTGCGCGTCTTTCGCGCCTCATAGAGCTGGCGGGCCAGGCTTGAAATGATCGCGGCATCGAGCATGCTCAGCCCTTGGTGAACAGCGCATGCAGGTTGCCCAGCTTGGCGTCAAACACTTCGCTGCCTTCGTCTATCTGAAACGTTAGCCCCAGCGGCCGTTGCGCGAGCACGGGCGCAAAGTGTTCGCGCAGCGTGGCCGCAATGGCCTCGCCCGCGGCCTGGTGAACGGCGGCGCTGCGGCCCTTGGCCATGCGCAGGTTCAGGTACGCGAATGCGCAATCGCGCGTGTCATCGGCCACGGCGTGGTGCGCCGTGGGGTAGGCCAGCACGCGCGTGCCGCCGATCGGAAAGACCGGTGCGCCTTGTTCATCGCGCAGCGCCAGCATGGTGCTGGCCAGCTTGCGGCACAGGGCCGGCAAGTCGGTTTCGGCGTCGAGCTGCGGCGTGTAGAGGATGACGAGGTGCGGCATGGCGGCATCAACCCAGCGGCACGACCGGGAACACGGCGTTGATCTGCCCCGTGCCCGAGCTGCCGAAGTAAGGCGTGACGATTTCCACCCCCTGCGTGTAGGCCCGCCCACCCAGCGCGCCCAGCAGCATGGCGGTGTCGTGCATGCCGCCTTCGCCCCAGCACTTTTCGTTGTACAGGGGCAGCATGTCGATGAAAGTGGCCCAGTCGCCGCGCTGCCACATGGCCACCACGGTTCGGTCCATGGTTTCGAGGAACGGGTTCCACACCTTGTGCATGAACTGCGGTCCTTGGCCGTTGTTGGCAAAGTGGTGGCTGAGCGAGCCGCTGGCAAACACCGCCACGCTGCCTTCGTAATGCTCTTCAATCGCGCGGCGCACCGCCAGGCCGAAGCGTTCGCTCTCGGCCAGGTCGTGCCACATGCACCAGCCGCTGACGCAGATCACCTTGAAGTGCTGGTCGGCGTTCATGTAGCGCATGGGCACCAAGGTGCCGTATTCCAGCTCCAACGTGGTGGTGCTGTGCGCCTGGGTGCGCACGCCCATGTCGTTGGCCACGCGGCCGATGGCCTGGCCCAGCTCGGTGTTGCCCGGGTAGGCGTAAGGCATGTTGTGGATGAAGTGCGGCAGCTCGTTGCTGGTGTAGATGCCGCTGAAGCTGGGCGCGCAGTTGATGTGGTAATCGGCATTCACCAGCCAATGCACGTCGAACACCACGATGGTGTCCACGCCCAGGGCGCGGCAACGGCGGCCGATTTCAACGTGGCCGTCAATCGCCGCCTGGCGGCAGCCCTGGTGCGGGCCTTCTAGCTCGCTCAAGTACATCGACGGCACGTGCGTGATCTTGGCGGCCAGTGCAAGGGTGCCCATGCTGGCCTCAGAGCTTGCTGCAGAGTTGCACCGCAAAGGCCAGCCACATCACGAGCAGCAAGGTGGAGCTGAGCGCGAAGACCTGGAAGCGGTGCATGACCTTGTTGTAGCCAATGTGGATGAAGCTGTGCAGGCAGCGCAGCAGCACATAGGCCCAGGCGCCGGCCAAGTACAGCGGGCTGCCCATTTGCGTGGCCAGCAGGGCCAGGCACAAGGCGTAGAACAGCACCGGCATTTCGAACAGGTTTTTGTAGTTGTCGGCCGCGCGGGTGTTTTGCAGCACGGCCGCCATCTGCGTGCTACTGGCCACCTTTTGCGGGTGGATGCGCCGTTCTTTCATCTCGGCCACGCGCTCGCACAGCATCAGCGCCATCACCATGGCCGTGAGCAGCATCATGGCCGCCAGCGGAAACACCATCTGCACTTGATTCATCAAACGCCCCAATGCGGAATGTGGTGCGAGCCCAGGCTGACGCACACGTTTTTCGGTTCCAGAAACACCTCGTAGCTCCAGGTGCCGCCTTCGCGCCCGGTGCCGCTGGCCTTGGTGCCGCCAAAGGGCTGGCGCAGGTCACGCACGTTCTGGCTGTTGACGAAGCACATGCCGGCTTCAATGGCCGCGGCCACGCGGTGGGCACGGCCGAGGTTTTCGGTCCAGACATAACTGCTCAACCCATAGGCAATGTCGTTCGCCTGGGCAATCGCGTCAGCCTCGTCCTTGAACGGAATCAAGCAGGCCACCGGGCCGAAGATTTCTTCCTGCGCGATCTTCATGCGGTTGTCCACGTCTGCAAACACCGTGGGCAGCACGAAGTTGCCGCGTTGCAGGTGAGCCGGCAACTCGGGCTGGGCCAGGCCGCCGCACAGCAAGGTGGCGCCTTCGCGCTGGCCGGCTTCGATGTAGCTGCGCACCTTGTTCAAGTGGGCCGGGCTGATCATCGGCCCCACCAGGGTGTGCTCGTTCAGCGGGTCACCCACCTTGATGCGCGCGGCGCGCGCGGCGAAGCGCGCCACGAAGTCAGCGTAGATGCTTTGCTGCACCAGGATGCGGCTGCCCGCGGTGCAACGCTCACCGTTGTTGCTGAAGATCATGAACAGCGCGGCGTCGAGCGCGCGTGCCGGGTCGGCATCGTCGAACACCACGAACGGGCTCTTGCCGCCGAGTTCCATGCTGAACTTCTTCAGCCCCGCACTTTGCACGATGCGCTGGCCCGTGACGGTGGAGCCGGTGAAGGAAATGGCGCGCACATCGGGGTGGGCACACAGCGGCTCGCCCGCGGCCCGGCCAGTGCCGTGAACGATGTTGAACACGCCCGGCGGAATGCCCGCTTCCAGCGCCAGTTCACCCAGGGCCGCCGCGCTCATGGGCGAAAGCTCGCTCATCTTCAGCACCACCGTGTTGCCGAAGGCCAGCGCGGGCGCGAGCTTCCAGGTGGCCGTCATGAAGGGCACGTTCCACGGGCTGATGAGGGCACACACGCCCACCGGGTGGAACAAGGTGTAGTTCAGGTGCGTGGGCGTGGGGTAGGTGTGGCCATCGACCCGGGTGCACATTTCAGCAAAGTAGTGGAAGTTGTCGGCCGCGCGCGGCACCAGTTGCCTGGCGGTCTGGCTGATGACCTGGCCGGTGTCGCGCGTTTCGGTGTCGGCCAATTCAGCCACATGTTTGGTGATCAGGGCACCCACCTTGCGCAGCAACCCGGCGCGCTCGGTGGCCGGCCGCGCGGCCCAGGCCGGGAAGGCCGCCTTGGCCGCCGCCACCGCGGCGTTCACCTCCACCGCGCCGCCGGCGGCCACCTCGGCCAGCACTTCCTGCGTGGCCGGGTTGAGGGTTTCAAAGTAATCGCTGCCGGCCACGGCCTTGCCGTTGATGAGATGGTCAATGCGCATGGTGTGTTGGTTTCAGGCGTCGTCAACGATGGTGTTCACCAGGCGGCCGATGCCTTCGATTTCGGTGACCACCTCGTCGCCCACATTGACGTTCACCACGCCGTCGGGCGTGCCGGTGAGGATGATGTCGCCCGGCGCCAGGCTCATGAAGCCGCTGAGGTAGGCGATCAGCTCGGGCACGCGGTGGATCATGTTGGCCGTGCTGCCCTGCTGGGTGAGCCGGCCGTTGACGAAGGTGCGCAATGCAAGTTGATGTGGATCGTTAACCTCATCCACGCCCACCAGCCACGGGCCGATGGCGGTGGCAGCGTCGCGGTTCTTCACGCGCAGGTTGGGGCGGTACCAGTTTTCAAGATAGTCGCGCACGGCGTAGTCGTTGCACACGGTGTAGCCGGCCACGTGGGCCAGCGCATCGGCGGCGCGAACGTTCCTGGCCGGCCGGCCGATCACCACCGCCAGCTCGCATTCATAGTGCATGAAGGCCACGCCCGCCGGCCGCGGCGTGTGGCCGCGGTGGCCGACCAGGCTGTTGCCGCCCTTGAAGAAGACCAGCGGCTCATCTCTGGCGTTAAGCGTGAGTTCCTGGCTCAGCTCCTTCACATGGTCAGCGTAGTTCAGGCCCAGCGCGATGATCGTGCCCACGTCAACCGGCGGCAGCCACACGACCTCGGTTTCGGCCTGCACGCGGCCATTGGCGAGCTGCACGCCACGCTCGTGCGGCACGGCTTCATGCACCGCGCCGGCATGGGCCACGCGCGCGGTTTTCATGCCGGCGCCTCTTGCGCAACGAGTCGGATGCTCAGCCGGCCGATGCCTGCGATGGCCACGGCCACCCGCTGCCCGGCACGCGCCAGCGGCGCACCGTGCGCGGCGCCGAGCAGCAACACATCACCGGCGTGCAGGGTCATGAATTCGCTCACATCGCAGATCAGCCGCGCCACGTTGCGCACGCGCTGGGCGGTGTCAGTGTCCTGCGCCAGCACGTCGTCGATGAACACGCGAACGCGCAGGTCATTTGGATCTGGCACGGCGCTGGCCGGCACCATTTGCGCCGTGCACAGCGGGCAAAAGCCGTCGCGCGCGCGTTCGCGCACCGCGGGCCGGTAGTGGCTGGCATGCGGCACGCACAGGTCCATGGCCACCATGTAGCCCGCCACATGGCGCAGTGCGGCGCCCGCGGCCACGCGGCGCGCCGTGCTGCCGATCACCAGCGCCAGCGTGGCGCCCACTTCCAGCGCGTCGACTCCGGCCGGCACCACCACTGCGGCGCCATCGCCCACCAGTGTGTTGCGCGGCTTGATTTGCAACACCGGCGCGCGCGGCGGCGCCTTGTGCGGGGGCTGGTGCACCGCATCGCCCAAGGCCGCGAGTTGCGGCGCGTGGTTGAGCAGCGCGCCGTAAACGCGCCCGCTCAGGCGATGGGGTGGCAACGCGAGATCGAACACGGATCGGTGTTGGTCAGTGCCTGTAGGGCGGTTCGCTGAGAAACTTGAACGCCGCTTTCCAGGTGTCGGGCGAGTTCAGGATGCCCAGGTGCGTGGTGTACAGAACGTCGTCATAAATGCCCTGGCCGGTGAGCGCGACTTCACGCGCGCCGCGCAGGGTGGCGCTGCGCGAAAAATCGGTGGGCACGCCGTACGAATCGATGGCCGGCACGGCGCTGATGAAACCGTCTTGCAGCGGGAAGTAGACAAAGCTGGTGTCGGCATTGCGGATGACCAGGAACTTGGCCGAGCGATAACGCTGCTCATGCCGGTTCAGCCGCTGCAGGAACGGTGTGTTGGGCGAGCCCAATTCCTGGCAGATGGCGCTGGCCGGCGTGAAGCCGCCGAGGGCCGGCAACTGAAAATAATTCGCCGGCGAGGGCGAGCAATTGATGATGCCGTGGTTGGGCCCGTCGACCGCCACCACGCGGCGCACGAGTTGATGCGCCGCCACATCCTGGCGCAACCATTCGCGCGTGACGACGACGCCCAGGCTGTGGCCCACGATGTCGACTTCCTTCGCTCCGGTGTAGGCCAGCACGGCGTGCACAAAGCGCTTCAGGTCTGCCACGTTGGCCGCGGCGGTGTGTGCGGCCCCCGAGCGGCGGGTCTGGTCAGCCGGCAGGTCGCACTGGTCACCCTGGTAGCCCAGGCCCCACAGCTCGCTCAAGGCATAACCGTGGTTGGCCAGGTGTTGCGCGAAGGCCTGCATCTTGCCGAAGGGGTTGCAGGCGGTGGCAAACGGGGTGTCGTTGTTGCCGTGAACGAAGACCACCGGGGTGCGTGACACCGGCCCGGCCGCACCGAAGCCGATGATCGGCGTGCCCAACGACGCATCGCTGATGACCGGAAAGCCTGCCGGCAAACTGTTGCCCACCAGGCCATCGGCCTGCGCGCCGGGGCTGAGCCACAGCAGGGCCGCCAGCGCAGCCAGGGTGCGGCCAAATGAAGCAAGGGAACGCGGCATGGTCGACTCCTGGTGTGATGGAGGGTGGGTGGGGTGGGTAGGGTGGGCGAAGAATACCCGCCTGCGCCGCACCCGAGCGCCCCGGTATTCACTGAGCCCACCGCGCAGCAGCGCTGCGGCAGTGAAGCCGGCCTGCGGCACGCAACGTCTGCAACGTATGAGATGATTAGGCAGCGGCCTGTATAAAGCAGCGCCACGCTGCGCGGTTCGTGCCACTGGCAACCATGCCGGCACGGGCCTCGCAGCGGTGGCGCTGAAAAGTAGACCAGGCCCAGGGAGTACCCGTCACACCGTACAGGATCACCCCACTGCCATGACCACATCAAACACCACCGAAACCCGCCCCGCCCACATCGTTGCCATCCGCCGCGATGGCGCCTTGCTCGCCTACCAGTTGCGCACTGGCAGCGGCGGCGCCGGCCAGTCCAAACTCTTCAGCGTGGGCAAGCTCGGCGGCCCGCGCAAGGCCTTGAATGCTGCGCGCATGACGGCCCAGGCCAACGGCATGACGCTGGGCGGCAAGCGCGGCGGCTCACCCGAGGGCCGGCGCAACAGCCGCAGCCCCTCACCCGCCGCGGGGCTGCGCTTCGAATGGCAGAACTTTGCGCAAAGCACCGTGCTGTACGTGGTGGCCACCTGGAAGAACGAGCGCGGTGTTTCGTGCTCCACGCGCTACTCGGTGGACCGCCACGGCTTACCCGGCGCGCTGGACAAGGCCATTGAAGCGCGCACGTCCTGTGGCGCGCCCCAGCCCGACCGCAAGGCGCTGCTCAAGGCGCTGAAGGCCAAGCACGCCGAGCAGGCTTGAGAGCCTGAGCCCACGCCGCGCAGGCGGGCCTGGCGATGAGCCTGCCCGGCCGCCCGAAAGGCGAATTCCGCAGTGCGCAGCACGGAGGTTGCCTGATGAGCCTGCCCGGCCGCCCGAAAGGCGAATACCGCAGTGCGCAGCACGAAGGTACACCAGTGAGCGCTGACGGCATCTTCATCAGCTACCGGCGCAGCGACGCGCGGTTCGCGGCCGGGCGCCTGGCCGACGCGCTGGTGCGTGAATTCGGCGACGAGCGCATCTTCCGCGACATCGACGACATCGACGCTGGCGCCGATTTCGTCGACACGCTCGACAAGGCCCTGGCCGAATGCAAGGTGATGCTGGTCATCATCGGCAGCCAGTGGTTGACGCTCAGCGACGCCCAGGGCCGGCCACGCCTGCACAACGACGGTGATTGGGTGCGCCAGGAAATTGCCCGCGCACTGAAGCGTGGCATTCGCGTGGTGCCGGTGCTGCTGGAACGCACCGACATCCCCAGCGACGCCGCCTTGCCCGACGATTTGAAGCCGCTCACCCGCCGCCAGGCGCTGCGCCTGGCCGACGAGCAATGGGCCCGCGACGTGGCCGCGCTGGTGGCCGCGTTGCGCCCGCATCTGAGCAGCCCGGCCAGCCCGGCGCCTGCGGCTGCCACGCAGGCTGCGCCCACACGCCTGCCGCAGGCGGCGGCGTTTGAAAACGTCGCCGGCCGGGTGGGCTCGGGCGTGCGCACCGGGCTGACCTGGGTGATGCGCGCGCTGCTGGGCCTGCTTGCCTTGCTGCTGTTTTTAACCTTCCTTTTAGTGCGCGCCTGCAACGACGAAACGCCGGACATGGCAGGGCGCTGGGTTTCGGCTGAAGGCTGGGTGCTGGAGTTCGAGCCGCAGCAACACGAAGGCACGAAGCGCTACCAGGTGCGCGGCAGCGCGGGCAACGCCGGGCACCTGGAATGCCTGGGCACGCCCAGCATGTTCGGCGCGCTTGAGGTGCAATGCAAACTGGTGCCTGGCAGTGGCCCGGCCGATACCTTCACCTGCGAGAACCTCTACATCAGCGGCACGCCCTTGACGGCCACGGGCGAGTGCAAATGGCCGCGCGACGGCAGCACGCGCAAGCTGTCGCTCAAGCGCTGAACCCCGGGCCTTCGGCGATCGTCATGGCCAGTTGGCCCCTAATAAGTTCGCCCTGCAGGTTCGCCCGAGGGTCATTCAATCCGCACCGTGCGTGAGACACAAGAAAATCGGGGCGATGCACTCAAAACCTGTTTCGCCACCGCGCGTGGTTCTGCCGATCCAGTACTTGCGCGCAGTCGCCGCGATGATGGTGGTCTGGCACCATGCAAAGGGCCAGTTTCCCGGCCTTGATCTGCTGTTCCCCTCTAACTTCGGGCCTTCCGGCGTCGACCTCTTCTTCGTCATCAGCGGCTTCATCATGGTCGCTGCCACGGCCGGCCAGGCGCTGACGCCCTGGCAATTCCTGCGCCGCCGCATCATTCGCGTCGTGCCGTTGTATTGGTTGCTGACACTGGCCATGGTTGCTCTGGCACTCGTCGCCCCAAGCCTGTTCAAGACACTCAAGGTGTCGCCAGCCACGCTGCTGCAAAGCCTGCTGTTCATTCCGCACCATTCCCAAAGCTTTGCGGACTTCGTCTGGCCGTTGCTCGTGCCCGGCTGGACCCTCAACTTCGAAATGTTCTTTTACGTCGGGTTTGCTTTGTCCTTGTTCCTGCCTCGGGGCGGGCTGGCGGTGCTGGGTGGTTTGCTTGCAGCATTGGTCGTGGCCGGATTCGCGCTGGGCCCGTTCGAGTCGGCCGCCGCGCTGACATACACCAGCCCTGTGCTGCTCGAGTTTGTTGCCGGCGGGCTGATCGCGATCTGGTGGCTGAGCAAGCGGCACACCTTGCCGCTTGCCATGTCGCTGCTGTTCATGGCCGCGGGCGCAGCCTTGCTGGTTCTGCGTGACAACGCAATGCTGCAAGTCTTCTCGCAGATCGTCGGCGCTGCGCTCGTCGTGATGGGCGCGCTCGATGCGCGGTTGTGTACTTGGCACAACCGGCTCCTTAAAGGGCTGGGAGATTCGTCGTATTCGCTCTATCTGACACACATCTTTACGCTCGGTGCGTTGCGGGTCGTTTGGGCCAAACTCATGCCGGCTTCATTCACGATCTTCACGGCGGGCACATTTATGCTGGTATCCCTGTTGTGCTGCGCGATCGTGGGTTGGTTGAGCTACCGCTGGCTGGAGACTCCCATGCTGCACTGGTTGAGGAGCAAGCGACCATCGAATGCAGCGCTGGGCGGGACGGGCGTGCGTGGTGCCGGGCCGTTGAGCTGATGGCTTGATCGAGCGCAACAAGTGGGATGTGATGGTGCAGTCGAGCGCGCCAAGTGGGACGGATGGCGCGCGATGCGCTCATCACAGGCCATAACATTGCGCTTACGGCGTCATCAAACTCCCACCTCCCATCAACCTGCGGCCATGAACATCCTTCGCTTCACCGACCTGTGCCACAGCGGCCGGGCCGCCGGGCAACGCGTCTTCATCCGCGCTGACCTGAACGTGCCGCTCGACGACGCCGACCGCATCACCGAAGACACGCGCATCCGCGCCTCGATGCCCTGCATCGAGTTGGCGCTGAAGGCCGGCGCCGCGGTGATGGTCACCTCGCACCTCGGCCGGCCCACGGAAGGCGCCTTCAAGCCTGAAGATTCGCTCGCCCCTGTGGCCGCGCGCATGGCCGAATTGCTGGGCCGGCCTGTGCCCCTGGTCAGCAACTGGGTCGATGGCGTGAGCGTGGCGCCGGGCGAGGTTGTGCTGCTGGAAAACTGCCGCCTGAACAAGGGCGAGAAGAGATGCGATGAAGCGCTTTCGCGCAAGCTCGCCGCGCTGTGCGACATCTTCGTGCACGACGCTTTCGGCACCGCCCACCGCGCCGAAGCCACCACCTACGGCATCGCGCAGTTCGCGCCTATCGCCTGCGCCGGCCCGCTGCTGGCGGCCGAGATCGACGCCATCATGCAAGCCCTGGCCAACCCCAAGCGCCCGCTCATCGCCATCGTGGCGGGCAGCAAGGTCAGCACCAAGTTAACGATCCTGCAAAGCCTGGCCGCCAAGGTTGATGGCCTGATCGTCGGCGGCGGCATTGCCAACACCTTCATGCTCGCGGCGGGCCTGCCCATCGGCAAGAGCCTGGCCGAGGCCAATTTGCTGGACCAAGCACGCAGCGTGATGGCCGCGATGAAGGCGCGCGGCGCCGAGGTGCCGATTCCGCTGGACGTGGTGGTGAGCAAGACCTTTGCCGCCGACGCGCCGGCCACCGTGAAGGCGGCCGACCAAGTGGCGGCTGACGAGATGATCCTGGACATCGGCCCGCAGACATCAGCCTTGCTGGCGCAAAAGTTGAAGACCGCCGGCACCATCGTCTGGAACGGGCCGGTGGGCGTGTTCGAGTTCCCGGCCTTCGCCCACGGCACCGAAGCCATCGCGCGCGCCATTGCCGCCAGCCCGGCGTTCAGCATTGCCGGCGGCGGCGACACGCTGGCGGCCATCGCCAAGTACGGCATCGAAAAAGACGTGGACTACATCTCCACCGGCGGCGGCGCGTTCCTTGAAGTGCTGGAAGGCAAGCAACTGCCGGCGTTCGAGATCCTGGAGCGCCGCGCCGCGCAGGCTTGACGAGCGTACCCAGCCGGTAACTCCCCGGCGCAGCGGGCACTGATAATTCCCGCCCCCCGAACGCCCCTTTGAACGCCTGCCTGCTGGAGTTGTCATGCCCCGTGCCACCAAAATCGTCGCCACCCTCGGCCCTGCCTCCAGCTCGCCCGACGTGCTGGAGCGGCTGCTGCGCGCAGGCGTGGATGTGGTGCGGCTGAACTTCAGCCACGGCACGGCGCAAGACCACATCGACCGCGTCACGCTGGTGCGTGAATTGGCGCAAAAGGTGGGCAAGCCGGTGGCGCTGATGGCCGACTTGCAAGGGCCCAAGATTCGGGTGGGCAAGTTCCTGAACGGCAAGGTCGAACTCATCAACGGCGCCGAATTCGTGCTCGACGCCGCGCGCGCCGAGCCCGGCGACGAGCATGGCGTGGGGCTCGATTACAAAGAGCTGCCGCGCGATGTGAAGCCGGGCGACTGCCTGCTGCTGAACGACGGCATGATCGTGCTGACGGTGAAAGACGTTCGCGGCGAGCGCGTCACAACCACCGTGAAGGTGGGCGGCGAGCTGAGCAACAACAAGGGCATCAACAAGCAGGGCGGCGGCCTCACCGCGCCGGCGCTCACGGCCAAGGACATGGACGACATCAAGACCGCCATGGCCTGCAAGTGTGATTACGTGGCGGTGAGCTTTCCCAAAAGCGCCACCGACATGGAAATGGCGCGCCAGTTGTGCAACGTGGCCGGCGAGCCGTTCAAGCACAAGCCGGCCCTGATCGCCAAGATCGAACGCAGCGAGGCGATACCGCAACTCGAAGCCATCCTCAAGGCCAGCGACGGCATCATGGTCGCGCGTGGTGACCTGGCCGTTGAGGTGGGCGCGGCCACGGTACCGGCGCTGCAAAAACGCATGATCAAGATGGCGCGTGAACTCGACAAGCTGACCATCACCGCCACGCAGATGATGGAAAGCATGATCAACGCGCCGGTGCCCACGCGCGCCGAGGTGAGCGACGTGGCCAACGCGGTGCTCGACGGCACCGACGCCGTGATGCTCAGCGCCGAAACCGCCTCGGGCAAATTCCCGGTGGAAACGGTGGAACACATGGCGATGATCGCGCTGGCCGCCGAGCGCGCCGAAACCATCGAACTCGATGGCGACTTCACCAACAAGCGCTTCGGCCGCATCGACCAGAGCATTGCCATGGGCGCGCTGTTCACCGCCTACCACCTGGGCTGCAAGGCGATCATCGCGCTCACTGAAAGCGGCAGCACCGCGCTGTGGATGAGCCGGCACAACATCCATGTACCGATCTTCGGCCTGACCACCAAGCCGGGCTCGGAAAGCCGCATGGCGCTGTACCGCAATGTGCGGCCCTTGCTGATGCAGGCCTTCGACGACCGCGACACGGCGCTGGCAGAAGCTGAACGCCTGCTCAAGGAACGCGGCGTGCTGATGCCCGGCGACACCTACGCCATCACCTGCGGCGAGCCCATGGGCTACCCCGGCGGCACCAACATGCTCAAGGTGTGCCGGGTGGCGTGATTTCAGCCTTGGATGTGGCCCGGGCGCACGGGCCGGCGGCTACTTAGAATTCACGGCACCACCGCGCACAGCGGTGCCGCCTGTTTTCAATTGCCTCGGAGTCCAACATGCCCCTCGTATCCATGCGCCAGTTGCTCGACCATGCCGCCGAAAACGGCTATGGCATCCCGGCCTTCAATGTCAACAACCTGGAGCAGGTGCAGGCGGTGATGACGGCGGCGGCCGAAGTCGGCGCCCCGGTCATCCTGCAAGCGAGCGCCGGCGCGCGCAAATACGCGGGCGAGGCGTTCATCAAACATTTGATTCAAGCGGCGGTGGAAGCCTACCCGCAGATCCCCCTGGTGATGCACCAGGACCATGGCCAGACGCCGGCGATCTGCCAGGGCGCCATCGATCTGGGCTTCGGCTCGGTGATGATGGACGGCAGCCTGCGCGAAGACGGCAAGACCCCGGCCGACTTTGCCTACAACTGTGAAGTCACGCGCAAGGTGGTGGACATGGCGCACAAGGTGGGCGTCACGGTGGAAGGCGAGCTGGGCTGCCTGGGCAACCTGGAAACCGGCGCCGCCGGCGAGGAAGACGGCCACGGCGCCGAAGGCAAGTTGAGCCACAGCCAGATGCTGACCGACCCGGAGGAAGCCGCCGTGTTCGTCAAGGCCACGCAACTCGACGCGCTGGCCATTGCCATCGGCACCAGCCACGGCGCCTACAAGTTCAGCCGCAAGCCCACGGGCGACATCCTGGCAATCGGCCGCGTGAAAGACATCCACAAGCGCATTCCCAACACCCACCTGGTGATGCACGGCAGCTCCAGCGTGCCGCCCGAGTTGCTGGCCGTGATCAACCAGTACGGCGGCAAGATGAAGGAAACCTACGGCGTGCCGGTGGCAGAGATTCAAGAGGCCATCAAGCACGGCGTGCGCAAGATCAACATCGACACCGACATCCGCCTGGCCATGACCGGCGCCGTGCGCAAGTTCCTGGCCGAAAACCCCGACAAATTCGACGCCCGCGAATGGCTCAAGCCGGCGCGCGAGGCGGCCTACAAGATCTGCAAGCAGCGCTATCAGGAATTTGGCTGCACCGGCCAGGCAGCGAAGATCAAGCCGCGCACGCTGGTGCAGGTGGCGCAGTCGTATGCCCGGGGCGAGCTGGCGCAGATGGTGGTTTGAGCCGGCTTAACACGCCGTTGGCAGGGCACCTCGGGTGCCCTTTTCGTTTGCACTCGATCAGCTTCACCCAGCGGGCAAAATGGCGCGCTCGCCGCGCCGAACCCAACCATGC
Source organism: Burkholderiales bacterium (assembly GCA_043756905.1). Taxonomy (GTDB): domain Bacteria; phylum Pseudomonadota; class Gammaproteobacteria; order Burkholderiales; family Burkholderiaceae_C; genus Rubrivivax. Next base: position 16,675 of record JAYUQE010000608.1, read on the forward strand.
CCGCCCTGCTGGAAACCGACCTGAAGTCCCTGCCCCTGCTGACCCGCGGCAAGGTGCGCGACAACTATGCCGTGGGCACCGAGCGGCTGCTCATGGTGGCCAGCGACAGGCTCAGCGCGTTCGATGTGATCCTCGACCAGCCCATTCCCGGCAAGGGCGAGATGCTCACCCGCATGGCGCTGTTCTGGTTCGGCAAGCTCAAGCACGTGGTGCCGAACCACCTCACGGGTGAGCCCCCCGAAGGCGTGGTGGCGCCCGATGAAATGGCGCAGGTGCGCGGCCGCTCGATGCTGGTCAAACGCCTGAAGCCCTTGCCGATTGAAGCCGTGGTGCGCGGCTACCTGGCGGGTTCGGGCTGGGCCGAATACCAACGCACCGGCCAGGTCTGCGGCGTGGCGCTGCCGGCCGGCCTGCGCAACGCCGAGAAGTTGCCGCAGCCCATCTTCACCCCGGCCACCAAGGCCGCAGCCGGTGACCATGACGAAAACATCAGCTTCGAACGCGCCGTGCAGATCATTGGCGCGCCGCTGGCGCAGGCTGTGCGCGAGGTGGCGCTGCGGCTGTACAGCGAAGCCGCCGCCTACGCGCTGGCGCGCGGCATCATCATCGCTGACACCAAGTTTGAGTTTGGGCTGGATGAGCGCGGCGCGCTCACGCTGATGGACGAGGTGCTCACGCCCGACTCATCGCGCTTTTGGCCGCTGGCGCAGTACGCCGTGGGCACCAACCCGCCGAGCCTGGACAAGCAACCCGTGCGCGACTGGCTGGAAAGCGTTCGCATCGACGGCGCGCCCTGGAACAAGCGGCCCCCCGCACCGGCTGTGCCGCGCGAAGTGGTTCAGCGCACGGCCGCCACGTATGCCCAGGCCTTGTCCGCCCTGGGAGTGCCCTTGCATGACTGAACCCCTTGTCGGCGTGGTGGGTGACAACACGCGGTCGCCGCTGGTGGGCGTCGTGATGGGCTCGTCCAGCGACTGGGAGGTGATGAAGTGCGCCACCGAGCTGCTGGCCGAATTCGGCGTGTCGTTTGAAGCGCAGGTGCTGTCAGCCCACCGCATGCCCGACGAAATGTTCAGCTACGCCGAGGCCGCCGCCGCCCGCGGCCTGCGCGCCATCATCGCCGGGGCCGGCGGCGCCGCGCACCTGCCCGGCATGCTGGCGGCCAAGACGCTGGTGCCGGTGCTGGGCGTGCCCATACCCAGCCGCCATCTGCAGGGGCTGGATTCGCTGTATGCCATCGTGCAAATGCCCAAGGGCGTGCCGGTGGCCACCTTTGCCATCGGCGCGGCGGGGGCGGCCAACGCGGCGCTGTTTGCCGTGGCGCTGTTGTCGGCTCAAGACAGCAGTTTGATGATCAAGCTGCAAGCGTTTCGCCAGCGCCAGCACGACGCCGCCGTGGCCATGACGAAAGACATCCAATGAAACCAATCCTCCCCGGCAGCACCGGCGCCGACGGCCGGCCCGCCACGTTGGGCGTGATGGGCGGCGGCCAGCTCGGCCGCATGTTCGTGCAGGCCGCACAGTCCCTGGGCTACTACACCGCGGTGCTCGACCCCGACCCGATCAGCCCGGCCGGCAAGGTGGCGCACTACCACGTCGCCAGCGAATATGTTG
>JAYUQE010000609.1:0-6268 GCA_043756905.1 Burkholderiales bacterium
TGGGTTGTCGCGCAGCAGCTCGACGTACAGCTTGTTCAGCCGGCCCGTGGCGCGCACGTCGATGGGGTTGTCCTTGATCTCCTTGATGGTGGAGATGCCTGCTAGCGGCAGGAAGAAGCCGAAGTGGTTGGGGAAGTCCGCGTAGGCGCAGGTGACGGTTTCGCCACCGGCCAGCTCTTCGGCCTCAAGGGTCTGCCCGTCGGTGGCGAGGATGAATTTGGCCTTGGCTTTTATAGTGGCCGGCTGGCGCGCAATGCCTTGAGGGTTTCTCCAACGGTGCCAGCTTCGCACACGGCGATATGGATGTTGTTGCGCAGCAGCACGCCGCTGGGCAGGTCCGAGGTGTTGTTGTTGCCGGTGCGCAGGCGTTTGAGGGTGGTGTCTTTGTTGCCAAACGCAGCCAAAAAAGCAAAACACCAGCCGGGCCATGAAGTGGTTCATGTCAGCGCGCTTGTTGTCTTTGGCCCAGTCCGGGTTCTCGCGCAGCAGCTCTACATACAGTTTGTTCAGCCGCCCGGTGGCGCGCACGTCAATGGGGTTGTCCTTAATTTCCTTGATGGTGGAGATGCCGGCCAGCGGCAGGAAGAAGCCGAAGTGGTTGGGGAAGTCGGCGTACGCGCAGGCGATGGTGTCGCCCCCACCTGCACCGCTCACCAGCTCTTCGGCTTCCAGCGTGTGGCCATCGGTGGCGAGGATGAACTTGGCCTTGGCCTTCTGTGTGGCTGGGCTGGCGCGCAAGGCCTGCAGGGTGTTGCCCACGCTGCCGCCCTGGCCACCCGGCCTGCACACGGCCAGGTGAATGTTGTTGCGCTGGAGCACGCCACCGGGCACGTCTGAGGTGTTGTTGTTGCCGGTGCGCAGGCGCTTGAGGGTGGTGTCCTTGTTGCCGAAGGCGGCCAGGAACGCGAACGGGAACTCTGCCGCGTCGAAGGGCTGCTCGGCCAGTTCAGAAATAGCTGCTTCGATTTCTACTGCGTTCATGTTCGATCGCTGACTGGAACCCGCATGGCCCACCTGCATGGTAGCCACCTGTTCGCCCGCGGCAGGCAGGCCCCCGCGGCGAACCAACCTGGCATTGGCGGTGCTCCCAAGGGACCTTCAGTTTTCGCGGGTTTGGCTTCGCCGCTGTGCGAGAGCGCATCGCCGCGTTCTGCGGCCCGGGAGCGCCGGCGCTGCGCCGCTTGCGCCGTCAGCCGCCCGGCACCAGGTGATCCGCCAGCACCCGCGCCACATGCCACGCTTCACGCTGCGCACCATCGGCAATCTGGTGCCGGCAGCTCGTGCCGTCGGCCACCAGCAGGGCATCGGGCGCGGCGCGCACGGCGGGCAGCAGGCTCAGTTCGGCCATCTGCATGCTCACCTCATGGTGCGCCGCTTCGTAGCCGAAGCTGCCGGCCATGCCGCAGCAAGAAGTTTCGATCACTTCAGGCGCGGCGTTCGGAATCAGGCGCAACACTTGCAGCACCGGCGGCATGGCGCCAAATGCTTTTTGGTGGCAGTGGCCGTGCACCAGCATGGCTTGCTTCGCCGGGCGTAACTTCAAGTTCAAGCGGCCGGCGCTGGCCTCGCGGGCCAGGAACTCTTCGAACAGCAAGGCCTGGCCGGCCACCACGTCGGCGGCGCCGCCCAGGCCCATGACCAGCATCTCGTCGCGCAGGGTGTACAGGCATGAAGGCTCCAGCCCGACGATGGCGATGCCACGCTGCGCCAGCGGCGCCAGCACCGCCAACAGATGCTGCGCGTGCGCCTTGGCTTCAGCGGCCATGCCCGCGGCCAGGTAGGTGCGGCCACAGCACAGCCGCTTGCCCGCGATGCCCTGGGCCACATGCACGGTGTAGCCGCCGGCCTGCAACACCTGCACCGCGGCCAGGGCGTTCTCGCTCTCGAAGTGGCCGTTGAAGGTATCGACGAACAGCACTACCGGCCTGGCCGCAGCCAACACTTCTTCGCGGCTGGCCAGGGGCTGGTGTTGCAGCGCGCGCCAGAACGTGTCGCGCCGAAACGCCGGCAGGCTGCGCTGCGCCGCCAGACCCAGCCAACGCTGCCCGGCGCGGCGCAACAGCGCCGAGCGGTTGCGCAAGTTGAACAGGCCGGGCCAGCGGCTGGCCAGGCCGGCGTAGGCGGGCAGATGGGCAATCAGCCGGTCTTTCAGCGCCAGGCCATGGCGCAAGCGGCGCTGGGCGTTAACTTCGAGCTTCATGCGCGCGATATCCACGCCGGTGGGGCAATCGCGCTTGCAGCCTTTGCAGCCCACGCACAGGTCGAGCGCGTCACGCACCGCGTCGCCCGTCAGCGCTTCGGCGCCGAGCTGGCCGCTCAGCGCCAGGCGCAGCGTGTTGGCGCGCCCGCGCGTGAGGTGCTGCTCGCTGCGCGTGACGCGAAAGCTCGGGCACATGGTGCCGGCGTCGAACTTGCGGCAGTGGCCGTTGTTGTTGCACATCTCCACCGCCTTGGCCAGGCCCTGGGTGTTGTCGCCGCCGCTGCCCGGCGCCGTGGTGGTTTCGGTCAGCGGGTCGTTCTGCACATTCCAGGCCGACCAGTCGAACACCGGGCGCAAGGGGATGGTCTTGTAGCCGGGCGCGAAGCGAAACAGCGCCGCATCGTCCATCTTGGGCGGGTTGATGATGCGGCCCGGGTTGAACAGGTTGGCCGGGTCGAGGTGCTGTTTGATGGCGGCGAACGCTTCGTTGATGCGCGGGCCGAATTGCCATTCAATCCATTCGCCGCGGCACAGGCCGTCGCCATGCTCGCCGCTGTAGGCGCCCTTGAACTTGCGCACCAGCGCGGCGGCTTCTTCGGCGATGGCGCGCATCTTTTGCGCGCCATCGCGCCGCATGTCCAGAATGGGCCGCACATGCAGCGTGCCCACCGAAGCATGGGCATACCAGGTGCCGCGGGTGCCGTGCCGGCTGAAGACATCGGTTAGTGCCGCGGTGTATTCGGCCAGATGCTCCAGCGGCACGGCGCAGTCTTCGATGAAGCTCACCGGCTTGCCGTCGCCCTTCAGGCTCATCATGATGTTCAGGCCGGCCTTGCGCACTTCCCACAGCGCCTTTTGCGGCGCCTCATCGGCCATCTGCACCACGCTGCCGGGTTCGCCCAGGTCGGACATCAGCTCGACCAGCGCGTGCAGTTGGCGCAGCAGCGCGCCGCGTTCGTCGCCGCTGAATTCGACCAGCAAAATGGCTTCGGGCGCGCCGATCAAGGCGGCTTCGATCACTGGCCGGAACGCCGGGTTGGCGCGCGCCAGCTCGATCATGGTGCGATCCACCAGCTCCACCGCGCTGGGCCCGAGCTTGACGATGTGCTGCGCTGCGGCCATGGCCGCAGCAAAGCGCGTGAAGTTCACCACGCCCAGCACCCTGGCGCGCGGCAGCGGGCTGAGCTTCAATGTGAGGCTGCGTGTGAAGGCCAGCGTGCCTTCGCTGCCCACCAGCAGGTGCGCCAGGTTCACCGACCCATCAGCCGTGTAAGGGCGTTCGCTTTGCGGCTGGAAGATGTCCAGGTTGTAGCCGCCCACGCGGCGCAGCAGCCTGGGCCAGCGCGCTTCAATCTCTTCGCGCTGCTGCGCAGCCAGGCCGTGCACGAAGGCGGCGATGCTTGATTCGGCCGCGCCCAGCGTGGCCTGCGGGCCGAAGTTCAGCAAGCGGCCGTCCGACAACCAGGCCTGCGCACCCAGCACGTTGTGCACCATGTTGCCGTAGGCAATGCTGCGGCTGCCGCAACTGTTGTTGCCGGCCATGCCGCCCAGCGTGGCCTGGGCACTGGTTGAAACATCCACCGGGAACCACAGGCCATGCGGCTTGAGCCAAACGTTAAGCGCGTCGAGCACCAGGCCGGGCTGCACCTGCACCGTGGCGGCCTCCCGGTCAAACGCCAGCACCTCGCGCAGATGTTGGCTCACATCCACCACCAGGCCTGAGCCTGTGGTCTGGCCGCATTGCGAGGTGCCGGCGCCGCGCGCCAGCACAGGGGTGTGCTGCTCGCGCGCGATGGCCAATGCCGTGGTCACATCGTCATCGCTGCGCGGCACGAACACGCCCAGCGGCATGACTTGGTAGATCGACGCATCGGTGGCATAGCGCCCGCGTGCGGCGGCGTCGAACAGCACCTCGCCCTGGGTGTGTTCGCGCAGGCGGCGCTCGAGTTCTTGCGCTTGCGCGCTGGCCGGGCGGGGTGGTGAAAGCGTGGCGGGCATGGCTCATTCTGTATGCAAAACTATGTGCCTTCTCAGGAGCCCCGATGAAGCTGAACCACCACGCCAGCGGCCGCCACTTCTTGCAGATTCCCGGCCCCAGCCCGGTGCCCGACCGCATCTTGCGCGCCATCAGCCTGCCCACCATCGACCACCGCGGGCCTGAATTCGCCGGCCTGGGCCGCAGCGTGCTTGAAGGCCTGCAGCGCATCTTCCAGACGCGCCACCCGGTGGTCATCTACCCGGCCTCGGGCACGGGCGCGTGGGAGGCGGCGCTGGTCAACACCTTGTCGCCAGGTGATGGCGTGCTGATGTATGAAACCGGGCAGTTCGCCACGCTGTGGCAAAAGATTGCGCTGCGCCTGGGGCTGAAGCCTGAATTCCTGGCGCTGCCTGGCGTGGATGAGGTCGGCCTGCCACACAGTTGGCGCCGTGGCGTGCAGGCTGACCTGATCGAACAACGCCTGCGCGCCGATGGCGTGCAGGCCATCAAGGCAGTGTGCGTGGTGCACAACGAAACCTCCACCGGCGTCACCTCAGACATCGCCGCCGTGCGCCGCGCGATCGACGCCACCGGCCACCCCGCGCTGCTGCTGGTGGACAGCGTTTCGGGCCTGGCCAGTGCCGACTATCGCCATGATGAATGGGGTGTGGATGTCACGGTCAGCGGCTCGCAAAAGGGGCTGATGCTGCCGCCGGGCATCAGCTTCAATGCCTTGTCGCCCAAGGCAATTGAAGCCAGCAAGGCCGCGCAATTGCCCAAGGCCTTCTGGGCCTGGGACGAAATGCTCGACATGAACAAGGGCGGCTACTTCCCCTACACGCCCAACACCAATTTGCTCTACGGCTTGTATGAAGCGTTAGAAATGCTGCAAGACGAAGGCCTGGCCAATGTGTTTGCCCGCCACCAGCGCTGGGCTGCCGGCGTGCGCGCAGGGGTGGCGGCCTGGGGCTTGCAAACGCAGTGCCAGGACGCTGCCCTGCACTCACCCGTCCTCACCGGCGTGGTGCTGCCGCAGGGGGTTGACGCCGACCGCCTGCGCGCGCTCATCCACCAGCGCTTTGACCTTTCGCTGGGCACCGGCCTGGGCAAGCTGAAGGGCCGCATGTTCCGCATCGGGCACCTGGGCGACAGCAACGACCTGACCTTGCTGGCCGCCTTGGCCGGCTGCGAGATGGGGCTGAAGCTTGCCGGTGTGCCCCTGGCCGGCAGCGGCGTGCAGGCGGCGATGGATTTCTACGCGGCGCACCCGCAGGCCGGTGCGCTGCCGGCGGCGGCTTGAACCAAACGTTAACTGGAGAACCTGATGCACAAAAGAACCTTCATCCAGGCCGCCGCCGGCGCCGCCGCGGGCCTGGCCCTGCCGGCGCTGCGCGCACAAGAGTGGCCCAGCGGCCCGGTGCGCATCGTGGTCGGGTTTCCGCCCGGCGGTGGCACCGACGCGCTGGCCCGCGTGGTGGCGCAAAAGCTCACGGCCATGTGGGGCCAGCAGGTGATCGTTGAAACCAAGGCCGGTGTGGCCGGCGTGCTGGCCGCGGAATACATGGCCACCCAGCCGGCCGACGGCAGCGCACTGCTCATGGCGCACATCAACAGCCACGCCCTGGCGGCCAGCCTGCAACCCAAGCTGCGCTACAACATCGAGCGCGATTTCACGCCCATCGTGCTGGTGGGCGTCACACCCAACCTGTTGATTGCCAACCCGGCGCAAGGCGTGAAGAACGTGGCCGACATCGTGGCCCTGTGCAAGGCCAAGCCCGGCGCGGTGAGCTTCGGCTCGGCCGGCGCCGGCTCGGCCCAGCATTTGGCGCTGGAAATGTTCAAGCAGCGCGCGAAGATTGATGCGCTGCACATCCCCTACAAGGGCAGCGGCCCCTTGCTGGTCGACCTGATCGGCGGGCAAATTCAATTCAGCTTCGAAACCATGACCGCGGCCACGCCGCATGTGAAGAACGGGCGCGTCGTGGCCATCGCGCAAACGCGCACCAAGCGCGCCAAGGGCCACCCCGGCGTGCCCACCATGCAGGAAGAAGGCTACGAGGGTTTCGAAGCCACCACCTGGTACGGCCTGG